>JBEKHQ010000753.1:0-2632 GCA_050012195.1 Bryobacteraceae bacterium
GAAGAGTTCTTTGCGTTGTGGAAGGATGCCGATCCCGATATTCCCCTGCTGATCGCGGCCCGCAAGGAATATGCGGCCTTGAAATAAACGCTACGATTATCGCTAGCTTAGGATGGGAGCGGCGAGAGTTTCGTTAACTCCATGTGCGGCCCATATTGGTAGGGATGCGGCAACAAGTTGGGAATCCTCGTTCGCATCGATATAGCGCTTCACGATCGTGCCGCTCGCCGCCCAGTGCGTGATGCCCGCCAAACCAGTGATGAACATCAGGAGAACAACTCTTCAAGATCCGAGCGTAGTCCTTCCGATTCACTCGTAGAAAGTTTTGTAGGGCAATCCGTGACCGAAACGGACGTTCCAGGAAGCTCGGTTCGAGTACGGGCGGCCGATACTGCAAAGCGCAAAAAATGGGACGCGCCTTATCCACCGAGCCGTAACTGACGGAAAACACATAACTTTCTTCAAAAATGCAACCAATCCTATCATGGGCCGCGTTTCAGTCGATTAAAGAACATGATGCGTAGAGGCAACGTTCCGGCATGACGTATCGCACCCAGCAACTACTGGCGTTAGGCGGCCTTACCCTGGTGGCCAGTCTGGCATCCACGGCGGGTTTGTACTCGCTCGCCGAACGCCACTTCTACGCCGAGTATCGCGCGAAGCTGCTGTCGATCGCGGCCACCGCCGCGGCGCTCACCGACGGCGGCAAACTGGCGAGCATCCAGAAACGTGAGGATGAGGCCACGCCCGCTTACGCGGAGCTGCACCGCGCCCTGAAGGCCGTTCGGGACGCCAACCGGAGAAAAGATACGCAAGTGCAGCGCGTTTTCGCGGTGGTCGAGCAGGGTGGCTTGCTTCACATCGGAGCGGACGCTGAGGAAGATCCCGCGCTGATGGGCCGCGCGGGCGAGGTATACCGCACTCAGGGCGCACCCTTGCAATGGGAGACCGCCGCGGTGGAGCAGGATTTCTCCACCGATGAGTTTGGCCGCTATTTGCGCGCCCATGCCCCGGTGCGGGATCGCGATGGCAAGCTGGTAGGCGCGGTAATCGCCCAAGCCAGCGTGGAGTGGGTGGAAGGCAAGCTTCGGCCCATGAAGCAGGCCGGCCTGGTGGCCCTCGGTCTTTCGCTGATACTTTCCATCCCGGTCGCGTTCTGGTTGAGCGGCCGCGCCAGTCGCCCGCTTACGGAACTGAAACGCGTGCTGGATTCCATCGCAAAAGGCGATCTGAAGGCCCGGGCGAATATCACCTCCAAAGACGAATTCGGCGAAGTGGCCCAGTCGGTGAACGCGATGGCGGACGGGTTGGCGGAAAGAGATCGCGTGAAGTCCGCATTTGCCCGCTACGTGTCCCAACAAGTGATGGATTCAGTGCTTACTTCCGACTCTGGAGGCGTGCTTCGTGGAGACCGGCGCAGGATCACCGTGCTGTTCTCCGACATCCGGGGCTTCTCGAAAATCTCCGAACACTTGGCTCCCGAAAAGGTGGTACAGCTTTTGAACGATTACTTCGAGCTGATGGTGGAAGTAGTATTCCGCAATCAGGGAACGCTCGACAAGTTCATGGGCGACGGATTGATGGCCATTTTCGGCGCTCCCGAGAACGACCCGTATCAGGAAGAGCACGCCCTGAAAGCCGCCATCGAGATGCAGCAGGAACTGGCTAAACTACAGGTCCGATGGGAGGCGGAGGGGATTCAAATCCGCATCGGCGTGGGCATCCATTCCGGTCCGGCAATTGTGGGGACCATCGGGTCTTCCCGGCGGATGGAATACACGGCCATCGGCGACACCGTCAACGTAGCGTCGCGCTTGCAGACTGCCACCAAAGAACTGGGCGCCAGCATCCTGGTCAGCGAACACACTTATTACGGCGCCAAAGGCGCGTTTCCCTTCCGCAATATGGGAACCATCACGGTTCGAGGCAGGGAAGAACCCCTCACCGTATACGCGTTGGACGTCGCTTCGCCGCTCCCGGAGTTGGCAGTCGGCCAGGAGACGGCTCCCGTCGCCTAGCGCGTCTGGCACACAGTTTGATCAACGGCTGTTAGACCAGCCAAGTGGACGAGTCACCGGGCCGACAGAGGCGAGGCATCGTGGCGAAGAAACAGGGAGCCTACATAGGCGCCGATAATACCAGACGGCGGGTCGCTTACTGGAGCGCTGTTGGCACTTCAACCCGTAGCCGACTATACGTCAAAGTGATCTGACGTTTCGGGGTTGGGTCGTGCACAGCCGTGCCGCACGTTCCAGCACGCCAAGAGCAGGAGTCCTTCTATAATGAGCGGTTATGTCGATTCGTGTAGAGTGGGCTCCTGACGAGCAGTTCGCAGTGGACATTCGGGACATGGCTCTTCGCGCCAACGAGGAGGCGTACCTTTCAAAAGGACTAAAACTGCGAGTAAGCGCGAAGGGACCGGTGGTTTGCGGCGGCTCGGAGTCGGAGGTGCTGGTAACAGGAGACGCCTCGCAAGGTGACCTGGGACCGCTCCTTGATGGCGTTGAGACCCGATTCAATGTGCGGGCAATGGCCACGCGAAATCACGGCGTGCCCCTCAAAAAGGTCCAGCCGCTGGACGCCGTCTTTCGCGTCGGCTCCCACGTTGTGAGGGCGGCACTTCTGGGCGAGC
>JBEKHQ010000754.1:0-2631 GCA_050012195.1 Bryobacteraceae bacterium
CTTCCCTACAGCTCCTCGACGCCGGCCGAGGATCCGCTGAAACTCGAAGAGTGCCTGCAAGCGGGAGCGGCGATCAAGAATCTTCTGGAACTGGATCTGAAACCGTCCGACATCATGACCCGCGAGGCGTTCGAGAATGCCATGACGCTGGTAACGGTGCTCGGCGGATCCACCAACGCCGTGCTCCATCTCATCGCCATGGCTCGCGCGGTGAACGTGTCTCTGGGCATCGACGATTTTCAGCGTGTCAGCGATCGAGTCCCGCTGCTTGCGGATTTCAAACCCAGCGGATCTTACGTCATGGAGGACTTGCATGCCGTCGGCGGAGTCCCGGCCGTCATCAAGATGCTGCTGGACGAGAAACTTCTCAACGGCGAATGCCTCACCGTCACCGGAAAGACGCTACGCCAGAATGTGCGGGAACTGCCTGGCCTCAAGGCTGGGCAACAGATTGTGCGGCCGCGTTCGGAGCCGTTGAAGCCGACCGGCCACATCCAGATTCTCAAGGGCAACCTGGCGCCCGAAGGCGCGGTCGCGAAAATTACCGGCAAAGAAGGCGTGCGTTTTTCGGGACCGGCCAAGGTCTATGACTCCGAAGAGGACATGCTGCACGCGTTGGAGCGCAGCGAGATCGCAAAGGGCGACGTGGTCGTAATCCGTTATGAAGGACCCAAGGGCGGCCCGGGCATGCCCGAAATGCTTACGCCGACATCGGCGATCGTGGGAGCGGGGCTCGGCAAGGACGTCGCGCTGATCACCGACGGCCGCTTCTCCGGCGGATCGCACGGGTTCATCGTCGCGCACATCACGCCGGAGGCTCAAGACGGCGGCCCCATTGCCCTCATTCAATCCGGCGATCGAATTACAATCGACGCCGAACAAAATGTCCTCCAGGTGGATCTCTCCGATCAGGAGCTCTCGTCTCGACGCAGCCGTTGGCGCATGCCGCCCTACAAGGCGGATCGGGGCACGCTGGCCAAATACATCCGGCTGGTGAAGAGCGCCAGTCTGGGTTGTGTTACCGACGAGTAACCTGCATCATGCGGGGTGCTGTATTATGAGTTCGAACAGGAGGGAACATGTTTGGATCTTCTGCAGTTCGATGTTTCTCGATGGCGGCAGCCGTGATTCTTGTATCGGCCGGAGGCGCTGAACTCAACCCCGCGGCTATCTCGATCCAGTTGCCGAAGGACATCAATTGGACCGTAAGAGAGGGTGCGGACCAGGCGGTCCTCTACGGGGACCCGTCTAAACCGGGGCTCTATGTAGTCCTCATCAAATGGCATCCGCACCACATGAGCCGTCCTCACTTTCACCCCAATGACCGGATTGGCACCGTACTCTCTGGAACGTGGTGGGTTGGCACGGGGCCGAAGTATCAGCCGGAAAGCACCACGCCAGTGCCTGCCGGCGGCATCGTCAAGCATTTCGGCAAACAGATTCACTACGACGGAGCCAAGGACGAAGAAGTCACAATAGAGATCGTCGGAATGGGCCCGGAGACATCCACGCCCGCCGAAGAGAAATGATCCTTTTCTCGCCCGAGACCTGGAAGATCCTCGAGCAGATGGGTGTCGCTTACGGATTGACCGTGGCCATCGGCTGGGATCGGGAGCGGGAGGCGCACAGCACCGGCGTGCGTACTTTTCCCATCGTCGGAATGGCAAGTTGCGGATTCCTGCTCATTCTCGGCAACCATCCGGATTCCGGGGACCAATCCAGGTTGCTGCAAGGGCTCATCACCGGCATCGGGTTCCTCGGGGCCGGCGCGATTCTGAAGGAAGGTTTGACCGTGCATGGCTCCGCCACCGCAGCCAGCGTTTGGAATGCCGCCGTCATCGGAGCCTCCGTCGCGATGGGGCGATACGAAATCGCCGTGATCCTCGCGGCGCTGAATCTTTTCACGCTACGCGCTTTGCTTCCCATCAAGAATCGAATTGACCGAAGCCGGGACGCAGCCGATTTGTCCCAAACGAAATCGTCCTGACCGGCTAGGATTGTCGTTCGGAACCGGCTTCGCTTTCGCGAGATTGAAACATTTCGCGGTAGCAGGCGATGCAGGGCCGGTCGCGCCGGCAAAGCGGGCTGTTGTGCGGACAGTGATGCCGTCGACGTAACACAATGTAAACCGAGAAGCCGCCGAAGACGATCGACAGAAATCCGAGGACAATGAGTTGAGGAGCCACAGCGTACTGCTTTCTTCTAGGATAGCAGCCGCGTTTTTGCGCGCCTTCGTCCGCTCGCTGGTATGATCGAGGTTTCCATGAAATTTATAAAAGACAGTTTGATCGAACTTATTACACAGACGTCCACCAATCTGCCGCCGGACGTGCGCGCGGCCATGGGACTGGCGGTTTCCTCGGAACTTCCCGGCACGCAATCGGCGCAGGCGCTGGGGATCATCGCGACCAACATCGACATGGCGCAACAAGATGAAGGCCCTATCTGCCAGGACACTGGCATGCCGACGTTTGTCGTGCACACTCCCGTGGGCGTCAATCAGATTCAAATCAAGCGGGCGATTCATGAGGCTGTCGCGGAAACCACGCGGCGCGGAAAGCTGCGTCCCAATTCCGTCGATTCGCTCACTGGCGAAAACACCGGCGACAATCTCGGCGAAGAGACTCCCGT
>JBEKHQ010000755.1:0-2626 GCA_050012195.1 Bryobacteraceae bacterium
GGAACCCGGACCTTTCAAGGATCCAAAGGTCAAGGATCAGCTGAAGGGACAGTACAGCGCGACCATCGATGACGGTATTAAGAACCTTCAAAAGGCGATGGACGTCGATCCCAACTACGACGACGCCATGGCGTACATGAACCTGCTCATCCGCGAGCGCGCCGATCTGGACGATACGCCCGACCAGTACAAGAAGGACGTGGACGTGGCCGATGGTTGGGTGCAGAAAGCTCTGGACACCAAGAAGGCCAAGGCCGCCAAGGAAGCCGCTAAGCAGCAGGGCGGCATCGTCAACGACACCAAGTGAAACTGGAGCTCCTAGACTAGGCGCAGGGGTTTCTTGCCCCGCTCTGTCACACGGCCGATTCGGTAGGCGCTCGGCAATTGCTGTTCGAGCAATGCGGCATCGGCTTCAGGTAGCGCGATTAGAAGACCGCCTGAAGTCTGCGGATCGTAGAGCAGATCGTCGAACTCCGATTGCCCCTCCACGCAGCTCGACGCGAACTCGCGATTGTTTTTCCCTCCGCCCGGAATCGCGCCTGCGCGCGCATATTCCAGCGCCCCAGGTAGGAACCTTACCGCGCGCGGATCGATCTCTATGGTTACCTCGCTCCCGAGCGCCATCTCGCGCGCGTGGCCGATCAAGCCGAATCCCGTGACGTCAGTGCATCCATGGACGTCGAGTGCGAGCATTGCCTCGCAGGCTTTCCGATTCAGCGTCAGCATCGATTCCGCCGCCGCGGCGACATCGGCGTCTTTCGCGATGCCGCGCTTCAGAGCCGTCGAAATCACTCCCGTCCCGATGCGTTTGGTCAGCACCAAGGCATCGCCGGGACGGGCTCCCGTGTTGGTCTTGATACGATCCGGATGGATGGTGCCGGTTACCGCGTAGCCGAACTTAATCTCGTCGTCTTCGACGCTATGCCCTCCCAGCAGCGCGCAATCGGCTTCGCGCAGCTTTTCCGCGCCGCCCTTCAGAATCTCCGATAGATCGTCGAGGTTGCCTTTGGACGAGTAGGCCAAGATGGAAAGGGCCGAGATGGGACGGCCTCCCATCGCGTACACGTCGCTCAGGGCATTGGCCGCGGCGATCGCGCCGAACGTGTAGGGATCGTCGACGATGGGCGTGAAGAAATCCACGGTCTGCACCAAGGCGCACTCCGGCGTAAGCTTGTACACACCGGCATCGTCGGCGGTATCAAACCCCACCAGCACGTTTTCGTTCGCCCACCTCGGGATGCGGGCAAGCACTTGGTCCAAAACCTTTGGACTCAGCTTGGACGCTCAACCCGCCGCGGACGTGTGGGCCGTCAACTTTCGCTGGTTCGGAACCGTCACGGTATCAGTGTGGCACAGCCGCGCGCAGAACTTCGTCGGAGCGAACCACGCTGCAATATTCCCCGTCCAGATTCGCCAAGCTCATGGCGTGCACTTCAGACGCGCCGCGAAACGTCCCGTTCCAGTCCTTCCGGCCGAAGGTGAAAGCCGCGTCCTCCACCAAAAACGTATCGAAGCCCAGATTTCCGGCCATCCTCACTGTCGCTTCCACGGAATTGTTCGTGATCACGCCGGTCACCACCAGCGGATTGTGACCGCACGCGCGCAATCTCGACTCGAGAGCGGTCCCGATGAACGCGCTGTTCACTCGCTTTGCGATTACGGTTTCCCCCGGGACGGGCGCCGCTTCGCTCTTGAATTCGTGGCCCCGTTGTCCCGGGCGATAGTACGAGTGCGGCTCGGTGGAATCGTGCCGGATATGATAGATGGGTCGCCCAGTAGCCCTCCAGCACGCAAGTAGCGCGGCGATCTTGCTCTCGGCATCGGGATTGTTACGCTGGCCCCAGCTCGGATGATCAATGGCGTTCTGTACGTCGATGACCAGCAGCGCCGCATGCGCCGGCAAAGGAGACGGAAGATTCCGGCGCACGCTAAATGAAGCAGCCCAAAGCGCCCTCGAAGCCCTGCTCCACGCGTCCGTCCGGCCAGACCACGATGGGAACCATGTCACCGTGCCGGCGCGCCTCGTCCAGCACCGCCTGGCTAAGTTCCACCCGGCGTTCCTCGAATTGCGTTCCCTCGGCTTCCCATTTTCTGAGCAGCTTCACGCACGCGTCGCAACCGCGAATGGTGTAGACGATCGGAACCTGCATGCTAGGTCAGATGCAGCGCGGCGGACAGAAGCTGGCGCATTTCTCGTATGGCCTCTTTCCGCCAACTCTCGGAACGCGGCTGGATCCTGGCGATCACTTCTCGCAGGAAAGCTTGCCGCTCCGCTTCCGGAACGGTCGCGAAAGTGGCCTCCTTCGGCAGGTTCAGCTGGGTTTTGACGTCGTCCATCACCGCCGCGAGTTCGGCATGGGCGGTGGCCGACCGCTCGGTGAAATGCGTGACGTACTGCATATCAGCGGTATAAAACACGAACACCGGAATCGCGCGGGCCTTTCCGTTGTTGCTCAAAAACTCGTCCATGATGTCGGGGTTTTCGTCGCGCAGGAACACTCGCAGGCTCATGCCGGCGGCCTCCGCGATGTGGACCACGGTGGGAAGTTCGCGATACACGTCGCCACACCAAGCTTCGCCTAAAGCCAGAATTTTCGCCGGACCCTGCGGCGCAGCGGCGGCCTTG
>JBEKHQ010000756.1:0-2625 GCA_050012195.1 Bryobacteraceae bacterium
AATCGACGGCTGGCTATATCCGATGCACTTGACGGCCAGCATGACCGACGACCGGCAGCGCGCCGAGGAAGCGAAATTTCTGCGCGATATGCCGGGAGTGTTGGGCCCGCGTGCAATGGCCGCGCTCGCCGACATCCAGGAGACTTTGGCGCTGGACTATGCGGGCATCGACTTCGGATTGAGCGCCAGCGGCGAGGTTCTGCTGTTCGAAGCCAACGCCGGCATCGCTCGTTCCGCATTGGGCTGGGATCAGAGAGGGGAACATCGGTGCGCCGCAGTCCAGCGGGTGGAAGACGCCGTGCGCAAAATGCTGGCCAGCAAAGCGCTGGCGGCGAAAGCCGTCTTATAGAGCGCTGAGCAATGCCTTCTGGCGGTCCAGCCGATGGCCGCGATCGCGCGCGAAGCGCTCGATTCCCTTGTAAATCGATTCCTTGTCCAGGTGCGCTTCGGCGATCACGTCCGGCTCCAGCCCGCCGGTAAGCCATTGATTGTCCCAATCGGACGTCAGCGAATAGGCATCGGTGAGCGGACCGGGGTCGCGCAGCGGCCACACGCGGCGAGTGCCGGTGGAGACCACCATCAAATCGTAGCGAGCTTCGGGAGGCAGAACGGAGTTGCGATACGCCTCCGGCTGGCGTTCGAACAATTCTTCGCTGATGGCGGCCACCACCTTGACGTTGATTCCGGCTTGTTCCAGGCGCGGCAGAATGCTCACTAGATTTACGGTGGAACTGGAGCCTTGCGTGACGATGTAGCCGTGCCTGGGCAGACCCGGCGCAAAATCGCGAATGACATAGAAGCCCTTGGCGGCGGCTTTGAGATCGGTGTCGGCGAACGTGGCGCGGTCGGCCACCGGAAAATCGGGGCGCGCCACTTCAATGCTGATGATGCCGACTTTAGGATCGCGCGCGGCGATTTCGGCGGCGGCAAAATAGCCCGCGGAGACGTCGTTGTAATCCCAGAAATTCAGGTGAATGGTGTGGCCGCGCGGAAAAAGCTTCCACACTTGCGTGGCGAAGATGCCGAAGTGGGTGCGTCCGTCGGCAGCGGTCTCCGGGCCCGAGTGTCCGGCGAGAATGTGCAGCACGCCCATGCGAAACTTGCTGTCTTGCGACTGCTGGCTCCAGACTCGCGCCGGCGTGTACATCAGAGGAGTAAACGCGCCGTAGGTTCCACTCAGAGCCCAGACGCCCGCGAATTTTTCGGGATCGACGCTAGCGCTCTGGCTCACCAGGCCGATGGCAGTGGAGACGTTGCCGGCTTCTTGAATGGCGGCCTTGATGCGGGTGCCGAGCGGGTTGGTCTCCGGATCGTAGTGACCCCACAAACTGCCGTGCTCGACGTTGATGGATTCCGATAGATCGGCAGCCAGCGTGATGAAGCGGCTGTCGGTGACGTAGTTCATCCACTTGATGATTTCCGAAATGCCGCGGCGCGTGCCGGCCATCTCGCCCGGTTTGCGGAACAGAGTTATTCCAATCTGTTTCTCAGCGCCCGAGATGCGATTTTTGACGGTGACCTTTTGCGGCTCGACGGGGAGATTCGCGACGCGCAGACGGTCATCCAGAAATGGATCTCGCTTCGTTTCGAAATTCAGCTTGAAGTCGTCCTTCACGGTGTCGCCGATCGTGACCAGGCGGTCGGCCAGCCAATCGCCCAGGCCGTTGCGCTCCAGCACCGACATCGCGATATCGATGTTGGCTTTGAACTGAATCAGGCGCTCGCGCGGATCGGTAACCGCGCCCTGGCGGATACCCACGAACTCAACCTTATAATGTTCTTCGAATGTTTTGGCGAGCGCGACGAAGTACTCCGAGTTCATTTTCTGCGCGTAAGGATGGCTGGGGTAGCCGATGATCTGTTCATAACCGGAGATTTTTCCGTGCGACACCGAAGGCCAATAGCCCTTGACGGTTTTGCCGAGGACGATCATGGGACGGCGGTCTTGGGGGTCCCAGCTTTCCATGGTCTTGAGCGCGGCGACAACCTGATCGTAGTCGTTGCCGTCGTCGAGCGTGAAGACATTCCAGCCGTAGGAGGTCCACTGATCGACTAAATTGTAGTGATCGTACTTGGAAGCGATGACGCCGCCCAGGAGCGAATCGTCGATGCCGGCGTTGTTATCGGAGAACATGACGCGCAGGCGCTTGCCCACCTGCAGCGCCAGGGCTTGGGTTTTTAGCTCCTGAGCGTGACCTTCGGTCATGGCGAATTCGCCTTCGAACGCGATGATCTTGGGTCCAGACATGGATGCGCCGGCCATGTCCCAGAAGGCCGCTTTGCCGGCGGCGGTGGCAATGCCGATGCCGGAGGGTCCGCCATTGACGTCGTTGGTGAGGTCGGTGCTTTCGGCGTGACCGGCCAGCGCGCGAATGCCGCGCCCCTTGGCTTCGGCGAAGAGCGGATGATCGGCCAGGCCATTTTCTTGGAGCAACGTGGCGAGAGCGCCGGCGCCGCGGCGGAATCCAAGTGCATCGATACCCAGCATCGCCACGTGCGGATCGACATAGTAGCGCCGGTCGCCGGTGACTTTATACTTGCGCGCCAGAGCCTCGCCCATGATCATCCACAACGCGTAGCAAGTGGGAATGCAATGGCCGCCGGCGAGCATGAATTTGTCGCCGT
>JBEKHQ010000757.1:0-2621 GCA_050012195.1 Bryobacteraceae bacterium
CAGCCGCGTACAGGCTCTCAGCATGGGACCGGTGAGCTGGAAGATATCGGAGTAGCACAGAATGCCGGGATATGTTCCGGACGCTTGCGGCATTGCGACGAACATTCTCATCGGCTTCGGGCCCGCGGGAATGTGCACGGACTCTGAACTGACAACCATGGCTGAGATCATACGTCATTCTCGCGGCGCCCTGCGACAATAGAAGTAGCTCCCATGGAACTCCGAGACAAAGCGGCACAGTTGCCTCTACTGCCGGGAGTGTACCTGTACAAGGACCAGCACGGCGACGTTATCTACGTCGGTAAGGCCAAGAATCTTCGCGCCCGCGTGCGCAGCTATTTTTCCGACGAGCGCCTTGCGGATGTCAAGACGGGGACGCTGATTTCCGACGCCCGCGATATCGAGTACATCCTGGTTGACAACAACAAGGAAGCGCTGGCGCTCGAGAACAACCTGATCAAGCAATGGAAGCCGCGCTTCAACATCCTGTTGCGGGATGACAAGACATTTCCATACATCAAACTGACCCACGAAAAATATCCACGCGTGTATGTCACGCGGCGCCTGATCAAGGATGGTTCCAGCTATTTCGGTCCCTATTTTCCGGGCAATCTTGCGCACCGGTTGGTTAGTTTTATTCATCGGCACTTCAAAATTCCTTCGTGCAAAGTGGATCTCACGCGCTTTCACACGCATCCCTGTCTGGAATTCCACATCCATCGATGTCTCGGCCCGTGCGTGGAAGGATTGACCACCGAAGCGGAGTACACGGCGGCCGTCCGCGACGTGCGTCTGTTCCTGGAAGGGCGTCTCAAGGATCTGGCGAGAGACCTGCGCGCCCGGATGCAGCAGGCTTCGAACGATATGCGTTTCGAGGAAGCGGCGGCGCAGCGCGATCTCATCGCTACCGTGGAAGAGATGGAAGAGAAACAGAAGATCGCGGCGGCCGAGGGCGAAAACATCGATATCCTGGCCTACTATGCCGAGCCGCCTCTGGTGGCCGCCAATCTGTTCCACCTGCGCAACGGGCGCATCGTCGATCGGCGCGAATATTTCTGGGAAGATCTGTTCGATTTCCAGCCATCGGAGTTCTTTTCTTCGCTGTTGAAACAAATCTATCTCGACCAGCCGTACATCCCCAGCCGCATCCACGTGCCGGTGGACTTCGAGGACCGCGAGGCGCTGGAGGAATTGTTGAGCGAAAAGCGCGGCCACAAGGTGGAAATTCACACGCCGCAGCGCGGGCAAAAGAAGGCGCTGCTCGACTTGGTGGAGACCAATGCGAAGCACGCGTTCCACCAGCGGTTCCGCGTCATGAAGCCGTCGTCGAAGGCGATCCAGGAATCGCTGCAGGATGTCCTGGGATTGCCGGACACGCCCAAACGGATAGAGTGTTTCGATATCTCGCACATTCAGGGAACCGACAAGGTGGCGAGCATGGTGGTGTGGGAAGACGGGCGCATGAAGAAGTCGGACTATCGGAAATTTATCATTCGGACCGTGGTGGGAAACGATGACTTCGCTTCCATGCGCGAAGTCATCACGCGACGGTACTCCCGGCTGACGGAGGAAAAGAAGGCTTTTCCAACCCTGATTCTGGTGGACGGCGGCCTCGGGCAGCTGCATGCAGCGGCGCAGGCGCTGGAAGCGATCGGAGTGATCAACCAACCGCTGGCATCGATCGCCAAGCGCGAGGAGATCATTTACGTTTACGGCCAGGAGAATGAGCCGATCGTCCTGGACCATTATTCTCCGGTCCTGCACCTGATCCAGATGGTTCGCGACGAGGCGCACCGGTTCGCCGTAACGTTCCATAGGACGCGGAGGAATGCCGCCCGGCTGACCTCGGAGCTGGAGCAGATCGAGGGGGTCGGGAGCAAGACGATCGCCAAGCTATTGCGGGAATTCGGAAGCCTGGAGCGGGTGCGCGAGGCGTCGGCGGAGGAACTGGCGAAGGTGATCGGCGCGGCCGCGGGTCGCCGGGTGCGGGAGTTCTACCACGCGCAAGCGAGCGAGCTGAAAGTGCTCAACTAGTTCGTAGACAAGAGTTGGGCGTCAAGGGAGCCACCACATCTGATTGCGCAAGTCGTCCCGCGACCACGTCAGCCAAACGATCAAGAGGCTCTCGATCGTTGATCCGATGGACCGAAATGACGGCACCAGCAGAACGCCGGGTGATTCGCTGATCGCCACGAAATCTTGGAAGTGAACCCGCATTGTTCGTAGGTCGCGGGTAACAAGAACCCGTCCGGCTTGAGCGGCAATATGCAGTACGACCAGGAGGCACCGTCAGGAATTACGCTGGCTGCGCCGCGAAAATCGATGGCGGACTCCCTGCGCCGTAACCCTCTTCCGATGTCAGGATCAAGATCGGCGTCAGCTTGAAAGGCGATCTTCAAGCGAGGTTAGCGGAACGTTCGTTCTTGGCCCGCTCAAACCGTTCGATCATGTCCGGCGACATAGCGTGCTGAGCCTTGAACTCCTCGAAAATGCGCTCCTGGTCTCTTAGGTAGGCTTCCAACTCGATCGGATGCTCTAGGATGAACGTGATCGAGCCGTAGACTTTCGCCAACGATCCAATACCGGGGTACGCGTCGAAAATCGCCTCGGCGGATCGGCCA
>JBEKHQ010000758.1:0-2616 GCA_050012195.1 Bryobacteraceae bacterium
GCTCGTCGCCTTCGATTTCGAGCGAATCATTCATCAAACTTGCGGTGACATGCAGTCCGTTTTCGAGCACCCGGATATTCTCGTCGCGGGTTCCGAAAAGGGACTCGATGCCGCGCGCGATCTGAACGCTAAGTTTCAT
The DNA here is from genome assembly GCA_050012195.1 of Bryobacteraceae bacterium. GTDB lineage: Bacteria > Acidobacteriota > Terriglobia > Bryobacterales > Bryobacteraceae > Palsa-89. The sequence continues at coordinate 140 of JBEKHQ010000758.1, forward strand.
TCAAGAATGTGAGTTAGAAGCATGAAGGAACAGCGAGGACGGTGAATGTTCCTGGAGAGCAACGATCGGGGAGGCCGTATATCTTCATCCGCGAGCGCGGAGGAAAAGCAAACATCTAAGAATATTATACCAGCGAAAAGAACCCGGTTGGCGGTCAGGTTTGGGGCGGGGGCGCGGTGCGGCGGTTTCGATCCAGCACAATTCCGATGTAGGCGCCCGTCAGGACGGCGAAGGCGGGCATGAAAATGGCCATGGCGTTGATCACATAGAGCATCCCGGACATTTGATCCACGGACTTAGACGGCGCGACGACGCGCAGCCAAAAGACCAAGTACTGTCCCGCCCAGATTGCCAAAGCAACCGGCAATCGGGCCAGTCCGAGCGCGGCGGGAAAGATCGCGGCGGCGGCGCAAAGAACCACCAAAAACGGAATCCCGAGGTTCCACAGCAGGTTGGCTGCCCCCAGCAATGCCCCAACCCCCAGGCACAGCAGAACTCGCTGCAGGACCCTTCGTGAAGCGAAAGCGTGGATGGTCAAACGAATCCCTCCAAGTATAATTCGGCAATCCCGGTGGAAAGCTTCAGGAGGGCTACCCTGCGCTACCATGGGATCTTTCGATGCCCATCGATTGGTTCCCCCTGTGGCTTAGCCTGCGCGTGGCGTGCATTTCCACCGCCTTGGCTCTGGTGATCGGTTTAGGGCTGGCGTGGGTTCTGGCGAATCGCCAATTCCGCGGCAAAGAGGCGCTGGATGCGCTGGTCACGCTTCCTTTGGTGTTGCCGCCGACCGTGCTCGGTTATTATCTGCTGGTCGCGCTGGGGCGCAATAGCCCGGTGGGGCATCTCTACGAATGGCTTTTCGGAGCGCCGCTGGTTTTTTCCTGGCAGGCGGCGGTGGTGGCGGCGCTGTTTCATTCGACGCCGTTGCTGGTGAAATCGGCGCGGGCGGCCTTTGAGAGCGTCGACCGGTCGTACGAGCGCGCGGCTCGGAATCTGGGCGCAACCGAGCTGCGATTGTTCTGGCGGGTCACGTTGCCGCTGGCGCGCCGCTCGATTCTCGCCGCCGCGGCGCTGGCCTTCGCCCGCTCGTTGGGCGACTTCGGCGTAACGATCATGATCGCCGGCAATATTCCCGGCCGCACACAAACGGTTTCGGTCGCCATCTTCGACGCGGTGGAAGCCGGCCATGGCGCGGCGGCGCGCGTGCTGGTGCTGATCGTCTCGGCGGTGGCGCTGGCAATATTGACCCTTGCCAATCGTCTCACCACGAATCCGTTCGGCCCACGCCAAACCGCGTTATGATGCAGGCGCGAATCCGCAAGCAGTTTGCGCCGGGACCCGAATCCGCTAGCTTCTTGCTCGACATCGAGTTTCAGGCCGCCGGGGGATTCACGGTGCTGTTCGGACCCAGCGGCTCGGGCAAAACGCTGACGCTGGATTCGATCGCCGGATTCGTGCGTCCCGACCAAGGGCGCATCCTGCTGGATGACCAAATCCTTTTCGATGGAGCCTCCGGCGTCCACCTGGCGCCGCGCGCGCGCCACTGCGGTTACGTGTTCCAGAACTACGCGCTATTCCCGCACATGACGCTGCGCCAGAACCTGGAGTTCGCCGTGGAGCGGATCCCGCGCCTGGAGCGCCACCGAAAAGTCAATGAAATGCTGGAGAAGTTCCATTTGACCGAGGTGTCGGGCCGGCGTCCGTACCAGCTATCCGGCGGGCAGAAGCAGCGCTGCTCCATCGCGCGAGCTTTGATCGCCGCGCCCCGTCTGCTGCTGCTCGACGAGCCGACACGCGGTCTGGACGCGCCGCTGCGAGCCGAATTGTACGCGGCGCTTCGCCGGGTGCGCGAGGAGTTCGGAATCCCGCTGCTGCTGGTCACCCACGATTTCGAAGAATGCCTGCAATTGGGCGACGAAATGATCGTGCTGCGCGACGGCCGCGTGGTCCAATTCGGGCCGCCGCGAAAAATCCTCGAAAAGCCCGCGAACGTCGACGTCGCCAAGCTGCTGGGAGTCTTCAATCTTCTGCCGGCGGAGATCCGCGCGCTCGATCCGGGCCGCAACGTGAGCCGGGTGCGCTACCAGGATTTCGAGCTGACGGGGCCGTATTTCCCAAGCCGCTTGATCGGGGATCACGTCTGGTTGTGCATCCCGCCGGACGCACTCTCGGTGACTCCGCGCAACGGCCGGCCGGGCATGAATCAGATTCCCGCCGCTTTGCTGCGTACTATCGAAAAACCGGATCGCATGCGCATGGAGTTTGCGGGCGACATCGCGGTGGAATTGGACCGGTCCGCGCTCGAAAAACTAGGAACCGTAAAAGAGTGGCTGATCGAATTTCCGCAAACCGGCTTGCGGATTCTGTGAGACGCTACTGCATCACCGATTCGCTCGACGTGGCCGCCCGAGCGGCCTCGGACTGCGTCGAGATGATTCAAATACGCGCCAAGGAGCTTTCGGGCCGCGCGCTCGCCG
>JBEKHQ010000759.1:0-2616 GCA_050012195.1 Bryobacteraceae bacterium
GACTGATCGAATTGTTCCAGAAGAATTACGGCCGGCACATTCCGCTGATTCGCCGCCAGGATGTCAAAGGCTTCGTCCATCGCAAGCCCGTCTGGCTGATGCAACCTCTCGGTCTTGACACAGTACGAAATCAGGCCGCCGTCATGGAAGTGGAAAGCCGCCGTTTCTATGAAAAGGCCTCCGCCCGCGCGCAGGATCCGGGAATCCGCCAATTACTGGACGATTTGGCGCAGGAAGAGCGAAGCCACGAGAATCGCGCCGAAGAGCTCGAAAGGAAAGAGCTGAAGCCCGACATCAAACGGCAGGAAGATGAGGCCAGTCGCCGTCTATTTGTGTTGCAAATTGTTCAGCCCGGACTAGCGGGATTGATGGACGGATCTGTATCCACGCTTGCGCCGGTCTTCGCGGCGGCCTTCGCCACGCACAGCAGCAAGGATGCGTTCGTGGTGGGACTGGCGGCGTCGCTCGGCGCGGGCATCAGCATGGGATTCGCCGAGGCGCTCTCCGACGATGGGACCTTAACCGGACGCGGGCACCCCTGGGCCCGAGGATTCGTCTGCGGCCTGATGACCGCGCTCGGCGGCATCGGGCACACGTTGCCGTTTCTCATTCCGGAGTTCCACGTTGCGATGGTGGCGGCGGTGGTAGTGGTGATCATCGAGCTCGCAATCATCTCCTGGATACGGAATCGCTATATGGACACGCCTCCGCTTTCGGCCGCGCTGCAAGTGGGGCTGGGCGGCGCGCTCGTTTTTATTACCGGTGTGCTGATCGGAAGCTCGTAGGGAACTTTTCGGGCCTCGCGCGCCGTCTAAGTTTAAGTAGCAAGACAACGCCGGCAGAGTGGGCATTTCGTAATCCAGGAGGCTCTATGAAATACCGCTTTCCGGCTAGCCTATGGCTTGCCACGGTCGCATTGTCAGCGGCCGATCCCGCCCTGACCATTTACAACCAGAACTTCGCGGTGATCCGCGAGACGGTCCCGCTCGATCTCAAGCCCGGCGTCAACCGCGTTCGGCACGTGGGCCTGACGTCGTTCGCCGAGCCGGATTCCGTGATCCTGCGCGATCCTTCGGGCAAGGTCGCGCTGCAGATTCTGGAACAGAATTATTTGGCCGATCCGGTGTCGATGGACGCGTTGCTAGCTTCTTACGAGGGCAAGACCATCGATTTTCAACTGAACGACGGCAAGATTGTGCAAGGCCGCATCGTTCGGGCCGGTCTGCCGGGTCAGCTCGGCGAAGGCCCTCCGGAGCCGCGCCTCAATCAGGCGTTGATCGAGAGCGAAGGCAAGCTGCGCTTCGGACTCCCCGGCACGCCCCTGTTTCCCGCGTTGACGCGCGATTCGATCCTGAAGCCGACGCTCGACTGGTTGGTTCGTTCCGACCGCGCCGCGCGCCTCGACGCCGAGCTCGCCTATCTTTCCGGCGGCATGAATTGGAAAGCCGACTACAACGTTGTGGCGTCGGACGAAACCGACCTGGTGGAGCTGCTCGGCTGGGTGACCATCGAAAATCACAGCGGCAAGAGTTTCCAAAACTCGACCATCGCGCTCATGGCCGGAGAGGTGAATAAGCTCCTGCCGATGAACGGGCGGGTGCTGCGGATGGGTGGATTCTCCGCCGGCATAGCGGGAGGCAGTTTGCAGATCCCTCCGCCCGTGTCTGAAAAGACCTTCGACGACTATCATCTCTATACGCTCCAGAACGCGACCACGCTTCCCGACGGCGAGACCAAGCAGGTGGAGTTTATTCGCGCGGACCAGGTGAACACCAAACGCATCTACGTTTACGACGGCGCCCAGATCAATCGAGACCCGTACCAGAATTGGACCTACGACATGATCCGCAACAATCCCGAATACGGCACGCAGTCGAATCCTAAAGTGTGGGTGATGCGCGAATTCGTGAATAACCAGGCGAATCACCTGGGGATGCCGTTACCTCAGGGCCGGCTGCGCTTCTATCGTCGCGATACCACGGGCCGCCTGGAGTTCACGGGCGAAAACGAAATACGGCACACGCCGAAAGACGAGACCGTTCAGGTTTACACCGGCTCGGCTTTCGATCTGGTGGGCGAACGCCGCCGCACGGATTATCAGATCAATCACGGCAACCGGACCGCCGACGAGACGTTCGAGATCCGGGTCCGCAATCACAAGCGCGAATCGGCGGAGGTCCGAGTGGTGGAGCACCTCTATCGCGGATACAACTGGAACATTTCCATCGAGACCGATCCGCACGTCAAGAAAGACAGCCAGACCGCCGAATTCGCGCTGAATCTGAAGCCGGATGAGGAGAGGATTCTGAAGTATTCCGTTCACTATACCTGGTGATTAATGATTAGGATATGCGCGCCATCGCTGCTGCTTGCTGCATTTTAATGCTCACCCTGACAGCGGGATCTAGTCAGGCGGCCAGACCACCGCGATTTCAAGACTATCCGGTGCAGAACATCTATCGCGGCAAAGTCGAAGCTCCAAAGTTCGGAGACTTAAGCAAGTACGAAGGCACCGACGTGCGCTGCTATGGAGGCGAGCCGAGCACATACGCGGCCGGACCGGTCAATTTTGCTGGTCATTTCGTAATCAGCGCTTGCCCGTGCGGAAGCGGCTGC
>JBEKHQ010000760.1:0-2614 GCA_050012195.1 Bryobacteraceae bacterium
CGATTGGGTCCGCCGATCGGAATGGGGCGGTCTTTATGAGCATTACGGCGAGCGACGCGATCCTATTGGCGCACGCGACGTTCGGCGCGTTGGGGATTCTATCGGCGCTGTGGGTATTCGTCGAGGCGCTCAACGCGCGAGAGGGGAATGCGTCGCGGATTCGGACGGGCGCGGCGGGTGTGGCGGCGTCGATGATTCTCGCTTATATTCTCGGCGGATATTGGTACCTGCACTTTTATCCTTCTGAGAAGGCGATCATTTTGCGAGGGCCTTGGCCGTTCGCGCACAATCTGTTCATGGAAACCAAGGAGCACCTTTTTTTCCTGACGCTGATCCTGGCGCTGTACCTACCGATCGTCGCGGCGGACAAGCTTTACGCGAACGCGATGGCGCGGAAGATGGCGTTGTGTGTCGCGTTGCTGATCGTCGTTACGGGCATGGCGATCGAAGGCGCGGGAGCGGTGATCGATCACGGCGTGAAAGTGGCGCTGCTGCGCGAGCGTGTCAAGAATCATGAATGACACTGTGCGGCTGGGGCGCGCTTCCGCCGCTTTTGCTTTGGCGGCCGCAGTTACGATTCTGTTCAACACGGTGCTCGCCTGCGTTAAAGACGCGTACCCGCCGTTGAGCCGGTTCATGGGATCGCTGGCCGGACATAATTGGACCACGCAGGGATTCGCCGACATCGTTCTCTTCTTCGGAATGGGGTTCGTCTTTACAAAAACCGGATGGGCTGCGAGGATCGGTTCCGAGCGTCTGATTTTCCTTCTGGCCGGCGCGGTGGTAGTGGCGGGCGTCGGACTCGCGGCCTGGTACGCACTGTTCTGAGATCGGCGCTCAAAAGCCGGGCGGGCGTTCGGCGGCGACATTCCACGTCCGCTCTAACGCGAGGCCGGCGCGCCCGACGGTTCCTTCGTCGAACAGGCGTCCGATCAGCGTCACGCCGTGGGGCACTCGTCGAGGCGGCGAGAATTTGGGGAGCGGGTGCGCGGGGTCGGGAGCCCAATCGCTGCGTGCTTCCGACACCTCCACAAATCCCGCGCGGAGGGTGAGAGACGGATGACCGGTGTTGTTGGTGATGACCAGTATTTCGTCGCGCAGCGACGGGACGAGCAGCAGATCCACTAACGAAAAGACACTGGCCATTTCCTGGGCCACGGCGCGACGTAAGCGGTCGGCTTGAACGAAGTCCACGGCGGATAGGAAGCGGGCTTGTCGAAAGGCGTTGGGCCAGGCGTCGGGGACCTGAGCCTTGAGCTCCTTGAGGCGGCCGGAGAGCGTGAGCTCTTCGAATGCGGCGGCGCCTTCGGCAAAAAGAATCAGGTTGAGCGAATCGTAGGGCCAATCGGGAAGCGACACTTCGGTGGGAATCATGCCGAGCTTGCGGACGGTTTCGAGAGCGGCGCGATCGACGTCGGTGGCGGGGGCTTCCTTCATCCAGGCGGGGATGTAGCCGACGCGCAGGCCGGCGACGGGGGCGGAAGCGTCGAAATCGAGATGGCTCGGGACGCTGGACACATCACCGGGGTCCGGGCCGGAGATCGCGTGCAGCACGAGGAGCCCGTCCTCGACGCCGCGAGTCATGGGCCCGAGCTTGTCGAGCGACCAGCACAGCGTCATCGCGCCGGTGCGCGGCACGCGACCGTAAGTAGGGCGCAGTCCGGTGACGCCGCAGCGCATGGAGGGGCTGACAATGCTGCCTCCGGTCTCGCTGCCGATGGAGAACGCGACCAATCCGGCGGCTGTGGCGGCGCCCGGTCCGGCGCTCGATCCGGACGCACCTTCTTCGAGAAGCCAGGGATTGACGGTCTGTCCGCCGAACCAGATGTCGTTGAGCGCGAGCGCGCCGAGGCTGAGTTTTGCAACCAGCACGGCTCCGGCATCGCGCAGGCGCTTCACCACAACGGCATCTTCGGCGGGCACGCGGTTACGGTACGGCTCGGCGCCGTACGTGGTGGGAATGCCGGCGGTGTCGAGAAGATCTTTCGCGCCCCAGGGGATACCATGCAGCGGACCGCGGTAGTGGCCGGCGGCGATTTCACGATCGGCTTGTTGGGCCTGCGATAGGGCCGAATCGCCGGTGAGCGTGATGACGCAGCGCAGCTTGGGATCGAAGCGCTGGAGGCGGTCCAGATACAAGCGCGTGAGGCGTTCGGAGGTAAGCCGGCGCGTTTCGATCCAGCGGGAAAGTTGCGACAGAGGAGCGAAGGCGATGTCCTGGTCGTTGGCGGGCAGGGAGCGCTGGTCGTTGGGCGTGCGAATGAAGCGGTCGACGGTGGGACCGGACTGCTGTCCGGGCAATGTGGGATCCCAGCGCGTGGCGGGTGCGAGGGACGGCTGCGGGGAGAACTTGCGAGGTCCGGTGCGGCGTTCGTAGAGCGGCGCCATCATATTGCGCCAATTGCCGGCTGCTGTTTGGCGATCAGCGGGGCTCAGATCGAATTGCACGAGCTTTTCGGCTTCGGCGAAAGTGGCAGCGGAGACGGGCGGTCCGGCGTCGGGGGCGGTCCCGAAAGCGACCGGGGCCCCTGCCGGCGGTGCGGCCGAATTTTGCGCAGGCTTGCGGCATGCGGCAAGGAAGGCCATGCAAGCGGCGGATGTGCGGTTAAAGAAT
>JBEKHQ010000761.1:0-2613 GCA_050012195.1 Bryobacteraceae bacterium
TCCCCCCGAGAAAAATCCCGTGTGACGAATCGCGGCGGTAGGCCGGAAGTGCGGTGCAACCTATAGACGTGCGCCCCGAGGAACAAGATGAAGCATGGTGAATCAGGGGGATTTCGGCCCCTTGCGCCCGCGGTCTCGGTTCCCTATCCGGCGAACATGGACGATGCGCTCTCCGCCGAGGCGGAACTCCGCCGCTTGCTCGACATCATGGCCGCGCTGCGCGACCCGGCGACCGGTTGCCCGTGGGACAAGGAGCAGAGCTTCGACACGATCGCGCCCTATACGATCGAGGAAGCCTATGAGGTCGCCGACTCGATCGCCCGCCGCGACTTCGCCTCGCTGCCCGACGAACTGGGCGATCTGCTGTTCCAGGTCGTGTATCACGCGCGGATGGCCGAGGAGGCGGGGTATTTCGGGTTTACCGAGGTGGCCCGCGCGATCAGCGACAAAATGATCCGGCGTCATCCGCACGTGTTTGGTGACGCGGCCGTTCGCGACACGGCGGCGCAGACTTCGGCGTGGGAGGCGCAGAAATCCGCCGAGCGGGCGGATCGGCTCGAGACCGGCACGCTGGCCGGAGTACCGGTCGGACTTCCCGCGTTGACGCGCGCGGCGAAACTGACGAACCGGGCCGCCCGTGTGGGATTCGACTGGCCGGACGCCAGGGCGGTGCTGGACAAGCTGGATGAGGAGATCGGCGAACTGAACGCTGAACTGGCCGGTGCCGATCCTGCCCGGCTGACCGACGAGGTCGGCGATCTGTTGTTCGTGCTGGCCAATCTCGCGAGGAAGTTGAACCTGGATCCGGAGGATTGCTTACGCCACGCTAACGACAAATTCGCTCGCCGGTTCAACGCCATGGAGCAGGCGTTGGCGCGTCAGGGCCGCGATCTCAAGGAGGAGACGCTGGAGGCGATGGAAGCAGCCTGGCAGGCGGTGAAGCGGGGGGAGTAGAGGACGCGGCCAACATATTGTCATCGAGCTCGAACCGGTGGCTTGTTTCGGCACCGCGCGGCGAGAGATGGGAATTCAATTGGAAAAACCTCTGGCTTTTCTGGCTTCTTCCCTATCAATTTTGCCGTCGTTTCACACCCGGGGACCGGCGGAATCGCGGGGCTTCGCGGCGCATCGATACAGCAAGATTTATAGCGAAGAAGCCGAAAATTTAAAAAGCCTGAGAAATGTGTTCCACGGTTCAGGCGAGCAGCATACGTCAATCAGTTAAATATCTGGTTTTGATATTGCCATGGGGCGCGGGCTGGTCGAACCACCGCAAGAAAGCAAGATTTTTCAACACGGAGGGCGCGGAGGACCACGGTATTCCACGGAGAAGGAATATGGCGCTTCGCGCGGGCTCGGACGAACACCAGTACCCACCATCGCGAAAGCGCGAGTCATGGTCGTTACACCGTCATAGCCGGGCTTGGTCGTTACACCGTCATAGCCGGGCTTGCCCCGGCTATCTCTCGCGGCACTGTGCTGGAAGAGATGGCCCGGCCATGACGCGGGGATGTGTCGCGCTTCAACGATTCTGGGTACTAGAGCGCAGCACAAAAAATTCTTACTGCTCCGTGATTTTCCGTGGTCCTCCGTGCCCTCCGTGGTAAGTCCTTGCTTGCTTGCGCGCCATGATGATGGCAGAAGTCAGTCCATTCGCTCAGAGCGAGCCGATCAGCTTCGCCCATTTGTCCAGGATCGGCAGCACCACATCCTCCTTCGCCGCCGGCAACGCGACCACGATGCGAACGACGCCCAGGTCGCGGTAGCGGTTGAGGACGTCGGGATCCTCCGTCGAGCCGAACAGCGAAATTGGGAACGTCGCGGGATCGCGGCCGGCTTCCTTCAGCATGTCCCGGAATTTCGGCACATACTCGAACACGTCGCCGTACTGCGTCGCCCGCCCGGCCAGCGGGATCCAGCCGTCTCCGTAACGAACAGCCCGGCGAGCGGCATACGGAAACGCGCCGCCGACGATGACCGGCGGATGTGGTTTCCGCACCGGCTTTGGCCACGCCATCATCGGGTCGAAGTTGACGAATTCGCCGTGGTATTCAGCTTTGGTCTCTGTCCAGATCGCCTTCATCGCCTCGATCCGCTCGCGTACCAGCTTGTGGCGTGTGGCGAACACCGTGCCGTGGTTCTCCATCTCGTCCTGGTTCCAACCGTTGCCGATGCCGAACAAAAATCGACCGCCGGAGATCTGGTCGATCGACGCGACCAGTTTCGCCGTCTGGATCGGATCGCGCTGGTTGACGAGGCAAACTCCTGTGCCAAGCAGCAGTTTTGTCGTGACGGAAGCGGCTGCGGCGAGCGTCACGAAAGGGTCCATGACGTCGTAGTATTGTTTCGGCAAATCTCCGCCGCCGCCCCAGGGAGATTTTCGCGACATCGGGATGTGCGAATGTTCCGCCGCCCAAAGGGATTCGAACCCGCGGCTTTCCAACGCCCTGCCGAGATCTCCCGGAGAGATGGAATAGTCGGTGAAGAAGATCGCGGCGCCGAACTGCATGTCCCGTCCCCCGTTAAACCTGGTTGATGAAGCCCGCCCATTTGTCGAGGATCGGCAATGCCGCCTCGGCGGTCGCCGCTTGCAGGGCGACGCTCACGCGCACG
>JBEKHQ010000762.1:0-4198 GCA_050012195.1 Bryobacteraceae bacterium
AGCCATGAATAGTGTCCCCATACGCCGCGATGCTTGCAACTTTGACTTGCCCATGCTCGTCTTCGAGCGTAGTCGGCTCCAGGATGCCGCGCGCGCCGCGCTTCACCGTTTCGCGGTAAGCCGAGTCGGCGTCGTCCACCCACAGCGCGATCTGACGAACCCCGTCGCCGTGCAGCTGGATGTGATCGGCGATCGGTCCGGTGGGCTGAAGCGGCGTGGTGAAAACGAAACGGATCTTGTCTTGCTGGAGCACGTAGGACGCCTGGTCGCGCGTTCCAGTCTCCGGCCCGCGATAGGCCACCAGGCTCATGCCGAACGCCGCCCGATAATAATAGGCGGCCTGCTTGGCGTTGCCGACGTAAAACTGCACGAAGTCGGTGCCGTTCAGGGGGAGAAAATCGGTGGGCGTCTGTTCAGCGGGCGGCTTCTCGACTAAGGGTTGCATAATACCTCGGATATTTTATTGACGGCTTCGACGCAAAGCTGGTTATCCTCATCCGTACCGGTGGAGATGCGAACCGCGTTCGGTAATCCAAAAGCGGTAAGTGGCCGGACAATGATCCCTTGAGTTAGCAACTCGCGCGTAAGTTGCGCCGCCTGATCCGCTCCAACGAGCGCGATCATAACGAAATTCGCCTCGGATGGAACCACGTGCAGTCCCAACGCCCGGAAAGACGCCGTCAGGAAACGGAGGCCCCGCGCGTTCAATTCGAGCGAGCGATGCAGAAACTCCTTGTCGCCCAACGCCGCGATACCGGCCGCCTGCGCCACGCTGCTCGGCTCAAACGGAAGCTTTACCTTCAGCAGATTCGCGATTAAGTCTTCATGCGCGAAGCCGTAGCCGATCCGCACGCCGGCCAAACCGTAAATCTTGGAGAAGGTTCTCAGCGTAATGACGTTGTCGTAGCGATAGTGCATCGAATCGGGATAGCGCGGGTTGTCCTGGGCGTATTCGAAATAAGCTTCGTCCAGGATAATCAGCACGCGCTCCGGCACGTGACTGTAGAACTCGTCGAATTCGTGCTTGGAAAAAATGGAGCCGGTCGGATTGTTCGGATTGGCGAGATAGACGATCTTGGTGCGCTGGTTGATCTCGCGAGCGAGCGCGGGAAGGTCGTAGTGCCAATCGCGATAAGGCACGGTCCGGTATTTGACTCCGCGCGATTTCGCCAGCACCTGAAATCCGATGAACGCGGCTTCGGTGGTCAGCACTTCGTCCTCGTCGCACAGAAACGTGCGGATGATGTTGGACATGATGCCTTCCGAACCGCTGCCGGCGATTACGTTGTCGATTTTGAGATCGAACTTTTCCGCCAGCACCCGGCGCAGATCGATGCCGCCGTTCGGGTATCGGTGCAGACCAGGGAGCGTCTTGGCGATGGCTTCCAGCGCGAGCGGCGACGGTCCCAGAGGGTTCTCGTTGGAGGCCAGCTTGCTGACGCGAGCGAGGCCGTACTCGCGTTGCACCTCGTCCGCGTTTCGGCCGGCTTCATAGGGCCGCAATGACTCGATATACGGCGGCACTAATGCCATCTTGGCCATCCACCTCCAGTTTGGCACAGGCCGCCGAACCTGACTTGTCGCGGCGAAGCTAGAATGGCATGTGTAACCCGCAAGGAGTTCCAAGCTTGAATCTCACGCATCTTTTCGATCTTTCGCTAGTGGGCCGCCGAGACGCGGTGGCGCTCGAATTTCAAGCCGCCACCTATACGTTCGGCGATCTCGACGCGCGCAGTAATCGGCTGGCACAACTGCTGCGGCAGCGCGGCGTCGAAACGGGCGATCGGCTGTGCGTCTACCTGGTGAATTGCGTCGAGATGATCGACATTTATCTCGCCTGCGTGAAACTCGGCGTCATCTTCGTTCCGATCAATATCCTGTATCGCGACCGCGAGATCGCGCATATCCTGGCCGACTCCGAACCCGCCGCCGTGGTGGCGAACGGCGAAGTCCCGACCGCGCTACCCGTCTGGACGGCGGCGGAACTGAGCGCGGCCGCGGCGAATCTACCCAATGAGCGCCCGGCGCTCGCATTGGACGGCGATACGCCCGCGGGCATCATCTACACGTCCGGTACCACGGGCGCGTCCAAGGGCGCGGTGCTCACGCACAACAATTTCGCCGCCAACGCCATCAATCTTCTCGCGTCCTGGCAGATCACCGGCGCCGACCGGTTCCTGCTCGCGCTGCCGCTCTTCCACGTACACGGGCTCGGCAACGGTTTGCATTGCTGGCTCGCAAGCGGGTGCCGGATGCGGCTGCTGGAGCGTTTCGAGCATCACAAGGCCGCGTCTGAATTTCTCGATTTCCGCCCCACGTTGTTTTTCGGCGTACCCACCATCTACGTCCGCTTGCTCGAGATTCCCGAAGCCGAGGCCCACCAGATCGGCGCGGCGATGCGCCTGTTTGTTTCCGGATCCGCGCCGCTCTCCGCGCAGGTGTTCGAAGAATTTCGATCCCGCTTCGGCCACGCCATCCTGGAGCGCTACGGTATGAGCGAAAACATGATGAACATGAGCAACCCCTATTTGGGCGAGCGCCGCCCAGGCAGCGTCGGCTTGCCTCTGCCCGGCGTCTCGGTTCGCGTGCTGGACCCGGAAGGACGGCCGGTGAGGACGGCCGGTGGCCGACGGCGAGACCGGCGAAGTTTACCTCAAGGGTTCGAACGTGTTCGCCGGGTACTGGAGGCGCGAAGAGGCCACGCGCGCAGCCTTCGTCGATGGCTATTTTCGAACCGGCGATCTGGCGGTCCGGTCCCCGGACGGTTATTACAGCCTGTGCGGACGCAAGAGCGATCTCATCATCTCCGGAGGTTTCAATATTTATCCGCGCGAGATCGAGGAGTTCCTGGAAGAGCAGGATGGCGTGTCGGAAGCGGCCGTCACAGCCCGCCCCGATCGCGTTCGCGGCGAGGTTCCGGTGGCCTACATCGTCGTGAGCAAGCCGATCGCAGCGGCTGACCTCGAGGCAATCTGCCGACAGAAACTGGCTTCGTTCAAGGTTCCGCGAGAGTTCATCGTGGTCGATAAGCTTCCCCGCAACGCTTTGGGGAAGGTCCAGAAACACTTGATCAAACCCTCGTGAGCCGCTGAGTTTCACCGCTCGAGCAGGACGTGCGACGAATCCGGCGGACCGGATGCTCCCAAGGTCACGCACTGGATTGCCGGGCACGGGTGAACATTGCCCGCTTAGGGATGAACGTTGAGTGTGATGTTCGACTGCGTTGCGTTCCCGCCGATTGTTACAACCACCGGAACCGCGGCGCCTGTGGTGCTGCCCGTCGGAATCACAACATTCATTTGCAGCAGGCCTAAGATGGAGCCGACCAGCGGACCGGCATAGCTAACCGTAGCGTCGGCGCCGCCGATGGTCACGGTCGGCAGCGGACTGACTTGCGGCAGCGAATCAGCTAGACTCGCCGGGATGATGTATCCGGTGTTCGAGGCGTTCTGGACACCCGAGAGTGGCGACGAATTGTAGTTGCCCTCGCCGGTCAAGTACAGCAACACGGTGTCGCCGATCTTGCATGGAGTCGTTGTGCCGTTGAGCGTGTATGCGTCCGTGGTGGAATCGTAATTCAGCGCCGCCGCCTGGCCGGAGCCGGAACCGTCGGCCGTAAAAATCCCGGGGGCCGTGGCTGCGGTAGTGACCGTGGAATTGGCTGCGGGATTGGTCCCATTCGTGACAACCACTGCCTTGTTGGCGCCTATCGTGACTTCATATGGTACCTGGGCGCTGATTTGATTTTGGCTGACGTAAATGAGCGGGGCATTTTTCCCATCCACGGTAACTGAAACGCTGCTTACCGATGTGGTCACGTATCCGTTCGAGATCGTCATGCCGGCGGGCGTGGCCGGGCCGATGTTTGTGCCGAAGATAGTGATGAGTTCACCTGGACTCAAGGCGGCGCCGGTATAACTTGCGGCGTTCACGATTCCGGAAATAGTGGGCGCGCTGGCGACGGCAACTTGTGATGCGACGGAATTCCCTCCCGGCGCCGGATTGGACACCAGCACGTTCAGATTCCCGGCCGTCGTCAGCAGCGTGGCGGGCACCACGGCCAGCAAAGCCGTGGGACTCACTATTGTTGTGGTGAGTGCCGTGGTGACGCCTTGCACCATCGCCACCGTCGCGCTATAGAAGTTCGTTCCGTAGACGGTAATGGTTTGCGCGGGGCCGTTGACGGGCAAGGTGCTGG
>JBEKHQ010000763.1:0-2611 GCA_050012195.1 Bryobacteraceae bacterium
CTACCATCCCTGCGAGTCGGCCTGCAATCGCGCCCAATTCGATCAGGCCGTCAACATCCATGCTGTTGAGCGCTTCCTGGGCGACCAAGCCATTCTGCACGGTTGGCAATTCGATGCCGCGCCGTCCTCGGGCAAGCATGTGCTGGTGGTGGGCGCGGGACCGTCCGGGCTATCGGCCGCTTATCATTTATCGCGCTTTGGTCACAAGGTCACCATTCAAGACGCGGGACCGCGCGCGGGCGGCATGATGCGCTTCGGGATTCCGAAATACCGTCTCCCCCGAGAGATCCTGGATGCGGAAATCGCGCGCATCGTCAATTTGGGAGTCACTCTGCGGCTCAACTGCCGCATGGATGACCTGGCGGCCGTGATCGAAAGCAAGGAATTTGACGCTGTTTTTCTGGCTGTCGGCGCGCATGTGTCGAAACGCGCCTTCATTCCCGCCGGCGATGCGAGCAAGATCCTGGATGCACTATCCCTCCTGCGTAGCGTGGATTCGGGCGATCCGCCGCAATTAGGCCGGCGCGTCTTGATCTACGGCGGCGGCAATACGGCGCTCGATGCCGCGCGGACCGCAAAGCGGCTGGGCGCCTCCGAAGCTCTTATCGTCTACCGGCGCACCCGCGAGAAAATGCCCGCACACGATTTTGAAGTGCGGGAGGCCATCGAGGAAGGCATCCAGTTCAAGTGGCTCAGCACCATCAAGGAGGCGGGCGATACCGGCTTCACGGTGGAGAAAATGCGCCTCGACGAAAAAGGGTTTCCGCAACCCACCGGCGAATTCGAAACCATTGAAGGCGATTCCCTGATCTTGGCGCTGGGCCAGGACGTCGACTTGAGCTTTCTCGAACGCGTCCCGGGCGTCGAGATCTTCGGGGGCGTTGTGAAGGTGAGCCCGCAAATGATGACCGGACATCCGGGCTTGTTCGCGGGCGGCGACATGGTGCCGGCCGAGCGCACCGTAACCGTCGCTGTAGGGCATGGCAAGAAAGCGGCTCGAAACATCGACGCCTGGCTGCGCGGCGCCTCATACCAGCCGGGGCAACGGCATGAGCGGGCGATTTTCAGCGATCTCAACACCTGGAGTTACGCCGCGGCCGCAGTCAACGTGCAGCCCATGCTCGATGCCGCCTTGCGCCAATCCACTTTCGACGAAGTCCTCGGCGGCCTGGACGAAGATCACGCGCGCTTGGAAGCGCGCCGGTGTCTCTCCTGCGGCAACTGCATCGAGTGCGACAGATGCTACGAGGCTTGCCCGGACAATTCGGTTGTGAAACTCGACCCCGGAGCACGCTACCGATTCGACTACGACACTTGCCAGGGCTGCGGGCTATGCGCTTCGGAATGCCCGTGCGGCGCCATTGAGATGGTTTCGGAACCGGCTTGAGACGGCTCGCCTCGCGCTAGACTTCCGGCAATAGCCCTAGTCGAACTCGCGCTTCGCCGGAGACTGTTCCAGCCCCACGCGACCCGCCACGATATCCGCCATGTAGTAGTTCTCGCCGCGCATCGGGTAGCCCGCCAGCCTGCGCAACATTGCCAGTTGTCCGGTATGCGTGAGCGCGTCGGCGATGCCGCCTTGAAAAAGCTTTCCGAGATCGACGGTCACGGCATGGTCCGAGGCAAGGTGGTCATCCAGGGATTTCACGGAGGCAAAGAAGCGGCTGATCTCCGCCCTCCAAGCCAGCGGCTCCGAATTGTGCCAGCTTGGATTGCCCGAAACGATGGATAAAGCCCAATCCATCAGGTCGCCCATATGGGCCAGGAGCTCAGCCGGCGTCCGGCCCTTTTCGGATGCGTGGAAGCCCGCGAATTCGTCCGGAGCATCCCGTAAAACTTTGCCCGTCCGATAGGCGAGCGTCGCCAGGATATGACGGAGCAATTGACGGCTGGTGTCGGAGCTGGTCTGCTGTGCGGCGGTATCCATAGGAATAGCTTACAACCTGTATCAAATCGGCACTGGATCGTTCCGAAGCGGCGATCGTCGCGACAAATTCTTGTCGTTCCCGCGGCCGTCGCGGTTTTGCCCTCCAGGATTCAATGACTTGCCGAGTGGACCGGCACCTGCCTAGTTTCTCGCGGAGGATCATCATTGGCCACCGCACAAGCGGCTCTGACCGAGCAAATTCGCGAGCAACCCGTCTCTGGACGGCGGCAGTCCCGACGCGTGGACGTGTCTCTGCTGGCCGGGGTTGTAATCGCGCTGGGAGCTACCATCGCTGGAATCTGCTCCACCGGAGTGTCCTTTGTCTATTTCCTTCAGCCTACCGGGGCGCTCATCGTCTTAGGAGGCACGCTCGGGGTCATTCTGGTTACGACGCCGCGCCACTCGCTGGTACACTCGCTACGTCGAGTGATCGATCTGCTCTCGGCGAGGGAAATCGATCGGGAAGCTCTGGTGCGGGAGATTCTCGACTACGCGAGGGCCGCGCGGCGTACCGGGGTCCTATCACTCGAGCCATTGATCGCGAAAGCGACGGACGGGTTCCTGAGGAAAGGGCTGCAATTGGTGGTGGATCTGACCAGCCGCTCAGAGTTGCAGTCGATTCTGGAGACGGACCTTCGCATGGCGGAACGGCACGGCGAGGCGGACGCCAAGGCGCTGGAAGTA
>JBEKHQ010000764.1:0-2605 GCA_050012195.1 Bryobacteraceae bacterium
CCATGATCTCGAAATAGCGATCTCGGCTCATGCCGGATGTCCGGAGAAGATTCTCGACGATGAACACGGGAACGGCGCGATAAATCGGAATCACAAGCGGGCGTCGCGCTCCCGCCTTAACTTAGATCCGGTGGTCGCTTTCCCGATGCTGGAAAAGAACCGGGCGTATGGCCGCCATGCCGTTACGTCATGCTCATAGTGAGGTGGTCGGTCGAAACGAACTCCGGAGCTCGCCAGCCATCGCCTTCCGGCTCGTAGCCGGATTCCCGTAAGATCTCGTCCAGCGTGCCGAGGTCTGCGCTCACGGCAAGAAAACCACGAACTGCGTCGCGGATATTGTGGCGGGCTTCATCGTCTGTCGCGCCGCAACTCGACAGGTCAAGCGCAGGAACATACGCGACGTAGGTATCCCCTTCCCGGAAGATATGCGCGTCGAAGGAAAAGTCTTGCATTTGGCTTCGGCTCCTGTTGTGTTTCTTTGATCCTGATTCGATTTTGCTTTTAGTATAGGACTTGGCAAGCTGCGGAAAAATGGCTAAGAACGCTTGCTGACGCGCGCGGCTCAGAACTGTTGCTCTGTGTTAGCAATAGCTTACCGAGCCGAGACCGTGAGGGAGCGGTTTCGTCAAATCTTCAGCCCGGCGCCACCCAACTTGCATTTCTCGCCATCCGCGGTACAATAGTCCTTGGAGTGTCGAACCTGCTGAGTGGGCGAAAGCCCACTTTTTTGTTGCTATGAAGCCGGCCATCATATCACGCATCGAAGAGATCGCCCAGCGCGTGGCGGACTCCGAGGGCCTTGAAGTCGTCGAAGTGGAAGTCAAAGGCGGCGGTCAGAACCAGTTTGTGCGAATTTCCATCGATAAACCCGAGGGCGTTTCTCACGCCGACTGCGAGACGATTTCGCACCAGGTGGGCGCCATTCTGGACGTTGAGAACCTAGTGCCGGGTCATTACACGCTTGAGGTCAGCTCTCCCGGCGTCGAGCGCAGGCTGCTGAAACCACGCGATTTCGAGCGCTTCCAGGGAAAGAAGGCCAAGGTTACCTTGCGCGCGCCGGTCGAAAACCAGAGCCATTGGGAAGGCACCCTGACGGGCTACGCCGATGGCATCATCAGCCTGGACGCAGCCGGCCGGCAGATCCGCTTTCCGTTCGAACAGGTGCAAAAGGCGAATTTGAAGTTTGAGTGGTAACCCCTCCTCGCCACCGGGTTGATCATCCAGCGACATTGAATAGAAGAGGAACACTTTGGAAACGATTTTTCAGTCCATCGAGATACTGAGCAAGGAAAAGGGCATCGATCCGCGGATCGTTCTGGACGCCGTCAAGGACGCCATGCTGATCGCCGCGCGCAAGCACTTCCGCACCACGGAGGATTACGTCGCCGAGTTGCACGAGAAGACCGGCGCCTTGCAGCTTTTCTCGGTTAAGAAGGTCGTCGAGGCGGTCGAAGATCCGGCCAAGGAAATGACTCTGGCCGAGGCGCGCCGCATCAATCCGGAAGCCGAAATTGGCAGCGAGATCCGCAAACAGATGAAGACCGACTTGCTCGGCCGCATCTCCGCGCAAACTGCCAAACAAGTGATTTTCCAGAAAGTGCGCGAGGCCGAGCGTGAAACGGTTTTCAACGAATACTCCGGCCGCACGGGCGAACTGGTGAACTGCACCATCAAGCGGGTGGAAGGCCCGGATTATATTCTGGACCTGGGCAAAACGGAAGCGCGCCTGCCCAAGAAGGAACAGTCCCGCCTGGAAAGCTACAGCGTGGGCGACCGCGTGCGCTGCGTGATTCGCATCGTGGATAAGTCCAGCAAGGGTCCGGGAGTGGTGGTATCGCGCGCCGCGCCGGAGTTGGTGATGCGCCTGTTCGAACAGGAAGTGCCGGAGATTTACGACAGCACCGTGACCATCAAGGGTTGCGCGCGGGAAGCCGGGGAGCGCACCAAAATCGCGGTGCAGAGCCGCGACCGCGACGTGGACAGCGTGGGCGCCTGCGTGGGCATGAAGGGGATGCGCGTGCAGTCCATCATCCGCGAATTGCGCGGCGAGAAGATCGACATCATCGAATATTCCGACGACCCGGTGGTGTTCGCCACGCATGCGCTGAGTCCCGCGAAGGTGAGCCGCATCAGCATTGTGGACCCGGTCGAAAAGCACATGGAAGTGATTGTCGACGATTCGCAGCTCTCGCTCGCCATCGGCAAAAAGGGACAGAATGTGCGCCTGGCGGCCAAGCTGCTGGGTTGGAAAATCGATATCAAGAGCGAGGAAGAGAAGCGCCAGGAAGTGGAGTCGCAGATGGCCGCGCTGGTGGCTCCGGGGGCGCCGGTTTCCGTGCTGATCGATTATGGTCTGTCGGAGAAGGTGGCGGAGCGCCTGGTGGAAACCGGCATTGGCACCATCGAAAAGCTGGGCAGCATGACGCCGGAAGAGCTGGAAGAGATCCAGGGCATCGGACCGGAGATGGTGGAGCAGATTCAGGAATCGGTGAACGCCTACTACAGCCAGTTCGAAGATTCGCCGCCGGCTGAAGCGTCGGGCGCCGACGAAGCGGTAGAGGCCGAGCCGGCAGAAGCGGGAGAGCCGGTGGAAACCGTGTCCGCG
>JBEKHQ010000765.1:0-3560 GCA_050012195.1 Bryobacteraceae bacterium
GACAGCGAGAATTCGTCGTCCGCCGTGTAGTCGTGCGTGTCATTGTTGTCGGGATTGAGTCGCTGATGGTACAGCACGGTTGTATTTCCGCCCGAGCTCACTACGTTTGCCGATCCATAAAACGAGTCAAGATAGTAGTATCCGCTGGACGCGAAACTGGAAGCGTCGTAGTCCTCGCCTCCCGAGAAGTAAGTGCCACTGAAACTGCTGCTCGCGGATGATCCCGAGACCTTGATTCCCACCTCGATGTCGTAGCCAGTTAGGGAACCGGCCACAAGGATGTTACCATCCCCGCTGACGAAAAACTGCTTGGTTCCGCTGATCAGGGAAGCACCGCTGCTTTGAGCTGGGAAGGTCATCGTTCCCGCACCGGTCGACAGCGAGTACGTTGCGCCGGTTATCGGCTGGTTAAAGGTAAAATTGGCGTCGCTCACATTCACGGCGTGCCCGGAAACGGTGATCGGCCCCAGATTGCCTGCGCCGTTCGGGTTGATCAGGAAGGTGGAGTTATTGACCTGGGTGACGTCGCCATTCGGATAGTCCATGGCAACCATTCGGTACGTTCCACTCAACGACGCGTTCGTGGCCGAAGATGCAATTGGAACAGCAACCATAAAGTCGAAGTACCCGTTGCTATTCTCCGTAGAACTACCGACGATAGCTGATTGCCCGACCCCTCCAAAGATTTCGTCGGTCGTCAGCGGATTGTCCATGTAGAACAATCCACTTGCGTTCACGCCATAGGTGCCTGTAGTACTTAGCGGTTGTGGAGCGCCTGAAGACACAGTATTGTCGGAAACTTGACCGCTGAGCCGGTAGTTTCCGGCCCCATCGAATGTCACCGTTGCAATCACGGAGGCGGACTCGCCAATCTGGTCCACGCTCGACAGACTGCCATAGTACACCTGGCGAAAGAAATAGGCGCCATCCAGGAGCGCGGTGCCGCTGGTGTCGAAGTTGACCTGCGCAAGAACGACACTCGGAAGCAGCGCCGCGATGGCGCCCGCAGCCCAGGGAAACTTCACTCTCGCCATGCGAGTTCCTTAGAAGATAAAGCTGAGGCCGCCGCGGACCGCGCGCGGCGATTGGATCAGCAGAACCCGCTGCCCGTTCTCCGACACCGGGATGTAGCCTTGCGCCAAACCGTTGCGCAGCTCGGCGGTGGCTTCCAGATGTCCAGGCATGCCTGGGAACGAGGGAAGCGGCTGCCGCACGCGGATGTTCAAGCCCGCTTCCGGATACAGGTCCTGAGTTAGATAGAAGTGACTCGGCATGATGGCGCTATAGTCCGTCCATTCGTAGCTCCCGCTAATTTCGGTGCGAGTCACCGGCAACTTGACGGATGCCCGCGCGGTGGCCCAGAACCGTTGCGTGTTTTCGAACTTGGATCGTAGATCGTCGGCCGAACTCGCGGCGATCTCGGAAGAGCCGAGGCTCAATGCGCCGCCGCGCCCGGCTGACGCGCCGATCTCCACGCGATCGCCCAGCGCCTGCAAGAGGGAAGCCGCAAAGCCCGCGCGCTCGAAACTGCCGGCGTCCAGAATGCTGCTGTTGGAGGAAATATCCGGCAAAACATCGCCCGCGACGAAAGCTCCATCCGCTCCGGCGATAGTCATGGCAAGATTCGATACGGTCTCGCGATAGACCGTCACGTCGAAAGTGGTTTGGTTGAGCTTCTTCTCGTAGCCGATCTCGAGATCCTGAGAGCGCTGTAGCGCCTCGCGTCCGTCCAGCAGGGAAAGCCGCGGGAACACCGAAAGAGCGGCCAGGTCCTCGGCCAGCGGGGCTGAATTCGGCTGGACTTCGGCGGCGTCCCCACGGCGAACCGGCATCAGTTCGGTGGGCGGAGCGCCGGAACTGAAAGCGATCCGCACAATTCCCCTGGCGCCCAGATCGTAGCTGAGCCGCGCAAACTCGCTCGAATAGGTCAAGTGGTCCAGGTAGCTGATCGAGTTGAGCGACGTTCCGTAGTCCAGCCGCACGTTGTCGTCGAGAGCGATGCTGTCGTGCACAGATAGCGACATCGTACGCAGCGCCGGCACGCCGTCTGTCGGTCCCCCCAGCAGCGCCAAGCCGCTGCGCGGAGGGAGGTAGATCTGCTGTACCGTCACCGCCACTTGCGGGTTGGAGAACTGGGCGCCGGATCCCCCGCGCCGAAAACTGGTCCGAAATCCCGCGGCGGGCAGGCCGGTTCGGGAGGTGTAGCCGTAGTTGCCGCTTAATTGAACCAGGTTGCGCCCCAAGAACGACGTCGCGAGAGCGAACGCGGTACCGAGATCGGTCTGAGACGAAGTGCCGCCGAGCGAGCCTGGATCCCCTCCCGACAAACTCAGAAGACCGCGCGTATCCGAGAACATCGCGCCGGGAACATCGTCGCGCTGACTCGGGTCCGATGCGCTCAAATCGGGCAGCATGCGAAGAACCGAGCGCGTGGCGATGGATCCCTTGAGAGTCCATTTCCAGTCGTCGCTCATGAGCGCGCCTTGCCCTGGCGCCGCGTAGACCAGCTCGATGGAACTGAGCACGCTGGCCAAATCGACGTACAACAGGCTCTGCATGCCGGGCTGCACCGCGATCCTCTGTCGAACGGCGGGCATGAAGCTACCGTTCGGAGTGATTGAACAGCAACACGGTGGCCCCCATCTGGGGAATGCCGGACGGATCCTTCACGTAGCCGGCGATGCTGCCGGAGAGTTTAGATAGAGGTGCCGAGGAGGCTTCCGGCGCGAACGCCGATAGCGCCAGGATCAGGCTGGCCCCGAGTTTATATGGACCGGTCATCATCCCTGCAGGCGACCGAGGACGAACCGCTCTCGTCCAATCATTCCTTACTTTACCGCAAAAGTCGGGCGGCGTCAGCAGGCGGGCGGTCCGGCGGAACGGCACTCATTCGCCTATGGTCGGTAACTCGGCCTTTACGCGAATGCGTAGTCAGCCCGCGCCGAGGTTCTACTTGATCGTGAAGGTCGCGGTGGGCGTCAGAACCTGGTTATTCGTCTTGTCCAGCACGCGCATTTTCAAAGTATACTGGCCCGATTCCAGCGTTTGGAGCGGGAGCAGTTTCTCCACCGTAACCTGCTGCGCCGAGGCGCCCGGTATGGAAGACACCTCTTCGGTGTAATCCAGAACCGGCTGGTCCGATCCGTTCTTGGTGATTTGATATTGGATCGATCCGTTCGGCTTCTTCGTCTTTTCATCCGGCGTAAAGTTGTAGAACTGAGTGTAGATGCCAAGCTTCTCGTCGCGCGAGAAGGTGTCGTTCAAGCGCGGCCGCACCTTGGTATCGCCGATGACGAACTGCCCCGATCCGATACTGGTGGTGGGGACCTTCTCGATCAGATCCGCCAGGATCAGGCTGCTCGACGCCAGCTTTTCCTCGTCGAAATGGGGAACGTTCAACGCCATCGGGTAGGTGGTCATGTTCCCGCCCACGATGTCCTTGCACACGACGTTCAGGCGGTACATGCCGGGCGCCAGCGGGATCGCCTTCTGATAGATCTCCGAGCCTTCGATGGCCTTGCTCAGCATATTGGCGGGCACTTCAATCACCGCCGGATCCT
>JBEKHQ010000766.1:0-2604 GCA_050012195.1 Bryobacteraceae bacterium
TACCGGAGAAGGCATCTGTCGTCGCCCCTCCTGACTGGATTGTCACCATCGGCGGCGAGATTCGCGCGGTTCCGGCATGGCCCGGCGCTCCAACCCATCTCTATGCGCTGAGCGGCGTCCCGCTCTTTAACATTCGCAAGCCGACGGACCCACCTTTCTTCTTTGGGGCGCGCGACGGCTTTGGCTTTCCGCTTCTGGACCTGGGCCCGTTCCAGGCCGGACCGGTCGGCACGTTGAACTACCCGCGCTACAGCTCCGCCTACGCCCAGCTAAACGGCTTGGCCGACGTCAATTGGGCCGTCCAGCTTGGCGTCTATGCCCAGTATTGGGCGCTACCCTGGCTGCGCATCCGCGGCGAACTTCGCCAGGGGATCGGCGGTGAAACCGGGCAAAGCGGCGATATTTACATGGACGCCGTGGTGCCGCTCGGCCAATTCCGGCTTTCTGCCGGACCGCGTCTGGCTCTACAAACGGCCCGTGCGATTTCACCCTATTACAGCATCAATGCGGCGCAATCCGCGATTTCGGGCCTGCCCGTCTACAATGCCGGCGGCGGGTTCTATACCTACGGCGCCGGCGCGCAGGTAGAATATTTCTGGAATCCGCAGTGGCAGACCCACGCGCTCTTTGAATATGAGCGGCTCGTCGGCTCAGCCGCCGATTCTCCGCTCGTCACCATGCGCGGTTCGCCGAACCAGTTCACCGTCGGCCTCGGTGCCACCTACACCTTCGCAATGCGGCCGTTGTAGTGAGCCCAGCGCCGCGGTCTTAGCGGCCCTCGCGTCTTGACATGAAGGCCAGCCGCTCGAACAGGTGCACATCCTGCTCGTTCTTGATCAGCGCACCGTGCAGCGGCGGGATGAGCTTCTTCGGATCGCGCTCGCGTAACGTCTCCAGCGAGATGTCCTCGACCATCAGCAGTTTGAGCCAATCGAGCAATTCGGAGGTCGACGGCTTCTTCTTCATGCCGGGGACGTCGCGGATCTCGTAAAAGAGCCGCAGCGCCTCCGCCACCAGCCGGTGCTTGATGCCAGGGAAGTGAACTTCGATGATCGCGCGCATCGTATCGGCATCGGGGAAGCGGATGTAGTGAAAGAAGCAGCGGCGCAAGAACGCGTCCGGTAATTCCTTTTCGTTGTTTGAGGTAATGACGACGATCGGCCGGCGCCGCGCATGTATCGTCTCGCCGGTCTCGTAAACGAAGAACTCCATGCGATCGAGCTCTTGCAGCAGATCGTTGGGGAATTCGATGTCGGCCTTGTCGATCTCGTCGATGAGCAGCACCGGCCGCTCGTCGGCGACGAACGCCTCCCACAGCTTGCCGCGCTTGATGTAGTTGCGAATGTCCTTGACCCGGGCGTCGCCCAGCTGGCTGTCGCGCAGCCGCGTGACCGCGTCGTATTCGTAGAGCCCCTGCATCGCCTTGGTGGTCGACTTGATGTGCCACTCGATCAACGGCGCGCCGACCGCCTTGGCGATCTCGATCGCCAGCACGGTTTTGCCGGTTCCCGGCTCGCCTTTGACCAGTAACGGCCGCTCCAGCGCGATCGCGGCATTGACCGCGACTTTGAGGTCATCGGTGGCGATGTAGGCGCTGGTACCTTCGAAACGCATGAGAATTCGCTCGCTTGCCGCTAAAAGCCCGGCGCGGCAACTAAGCAAGATAGAAGCGAATTTGCAATGACGAGCGCGATGGTTCTTGGCGATATGAGCGGTCAGCGTGCGAGGAGGTCGAGTTCGGCGCCGCGCGGTCGCATGTTCTCGCGACGCGGCATACGCCGCCCCGCGGGAACGCCGCGGCCCAACGGCGCCGGTCCACGCCCCGCGGTCTTTTTCTCAATCTTGCGCGCGTACATGTCCTTGTCGGCACGCGCGATCACCTGAGTCGGATCGTCGAAGCGTCGAAGCATCGTCACGCCGGCGGAAGCGCCGACCGAACAGAACCCGGTCGTGACGGGAATTCTCATGACCTCGATCATTTTTTCGAACGACAGCGCTTTCGCTCGGGCGTCGTTTTCGCCGAGGTTCCACAGCAACACGGCGAACTCATCGCCACCGAAACGGGCAACGGCATCCGAGCCGCGGCAAGCGTTGATGATAACCTCGGAGACGGTCTTAAGGGCCGCGTCGCCGGCAAGATGACCAAATCGGTCGTTGATGGATTTGAAGTTGTCCAGATCGATGAATACGACCGCTGCACTCCTTTGGTAGCGGTGAACATGCAAAACCGCGCGCGTCAACTCGCGTTCAAAGCCGCGGCGATTAGCAATGTCGAGAAGAGGATCAGTCTCGATTCTGGATTCAAGCTCTTTGATCTGGCAGCGCGCTGCCGCGAGCTCGGCCTCCAACCTTTCGGTCCGGCTTTGGACCTCTTCCTTCGCCAAGGCAAACATTGTCCCCGATCCCCGCGCAGTCCGCGCAATCCCAGGTCAGGTGATACCACAAGGCGATTGCGCGCCGTTTAGCGACAGACTTCGGATGCAAGGTTTGTTGCTAGGAATTTATTAATTGAAACCGAACGGCTTCGTTGTTCCGCCTGGCTTTTCCTCACGTCCCCTGTCGCTGGTCGGTAGGAGGAACAGTTAGGCCGTCTGACGCGAATTC
>JBEKHQ010000767.1:0-2604 GCA_050012195.1 Bryobacteraceae bacterium
TAACATCGACACGGAGATCCTGCTGGCGGGAATCCCACAGCTTGCCGAGCGGCACGAACGGATCGCCGTAGAGATCGTGAAACTTGCCGAGAAGAGACATAACGAGTTGACGCGATGAAGAGTACCGCTCCAAGAATTGCTTACGAAGTTGTACGCAGCCGCCGCAAGACGGCGGATATCGTGATCGAGCGCGATGGCCGAGTGTTAGTGCGGGCGCCTGAGGATGTCGCTGCCGAGCGCATCGAGGATATCGTTGAGTCCAAGCGCCTCTGGATCTTCAGAAATTTAGCGGAATGGCGGGACCTGAACGCGACACGGGTTGTTCGAGAGTATCGCAATGGCGAGGGTTTTCTGTACCTCGGTCGGTCGTACCGCCTATTGCTGGTAGCAGGTCAGGAACAGCCATTGCTGCTGAAAGGCGGCCGCCTGTGTCTACGCCGCGACCTTGTGGACCGAGGCGAAATCCCAGCTGCCCAACCCGCCTTCCGCGACTATTACATCGCCCGTGGCTTAGAGCGACTCACCCAGCGCGTTCAATACTACGCTCCCAAGGTCGGGGTTAAACCGCGCAGAACCGATGTGCGCGAACTCGGGCATCGCTGGGCGTCATGCTCGCCGTCGGGCGACTTGGCGTTTCACTGGAAATGCATGATGGCTCCGCCGACGATTATCGATTACATTGTCGTCCACGAGCTTTGTCACCTTCATCATGGAGACCACACGGAAGCGTTTTGGAATGAGGTCGACAAGGTTGCGCCCAACTATCGAGAGCGCAAGGAGTGGCTCAGGAAGAATGGTGCCGGCCTTGAAGTATGAGGCCTATTCCGATGTTCCGCGAGATGGCCCACTGCGAAGGCGGACGTTCATTTATCCGGCATCGGTTTTGTCGGATTTATAAGTCGGAGCGGCTCGGTGGGGTCGAATTGAAAGCCGTTTGGCTCCGCCTCCACAACAGGCTTCCTGGCTTTGAGAGCTGCAATTCTTCGTCGGACTTCGTCATCGGCGAAAGGCTTTTGGGTAGAATCCGCGCGGCCGGTTCCGGTCGAAGCGGCGGTGGTTCTTGGCGGGTCGGAGGCAATTTGCTTGGTTGACCTTCTTTTCATTCGCGATCGCGTTCGTACGAAATCATGCACGCCGCTCGCGGTTACTTGAACCTGGCATTTTTCCGCGAGTATTGCTGCGATGTCAACGTAAGTCCGACCACGGCGGCGGAGCTCTTCGATAAATTCACGGTACGGTTCCATGCGCGAGCGCGGCGGTTTGTCGGGCAGGGCATCCAGGATTTCTCTGAATTTGGCGTCCATGGCAAGGGCTCAAGCTACTTCCACTGTACTTCAAAAGCTACGGACAGTCACTTGATTCGAGCTGGATAGAAGCTTGACGAAGCCTTGATAAATACTTGATGACAAGCATGGCGCGGCGGCACGCGCAACTCTAAGCCGAAGGCTTAGGGATGGTGTCCTATTTTTCTCAAGCCGGGCCCGGTTGTCGAGAAAAGTACTGTTCGACAATCCTGCGGCGGTCGCACCTCCTCCACGCTCAGCACCCACCGATTTCGCCGGCCTCTCCGGCTTCGGGTCCGAGATGTACCCAGCGGCGTGCAGCGGGCTACAGAATCATCCCAGTCGCGCGTGTACCCGTGGCGTCAGTCTCGGCGCCAACAAGGCAACGCCGATAGCACGGAACCACAAGCCAACGAGCCTAGTCCGAGCTTCGCGGCTCCCGGCTTCGGCTACTTGCCATGTTCGGTTCGCCAGCCGCAACCCGGTGGTCTGCACATGCAGCCCCGACCGGCGCGCTGGTCGGGTGTTCCAGGATGTTAGGACCCGCGGCGACTGGCGACCGCGCTCGGGTCTATTCCCAACCGGATGCATTGTTTTTTCCGGCACGCACCTTTCGCCTGAGCCGAACTGACTCAAGTCCAAGATTCTGGCGCGCCTGGAAACACTGAAACACTGGACTATTCAACCACCGTTGCGAGGCGTTCGTGGTTCTGTAGAACGAGGTATGCTCGATCAGCAATGACTAAGGCATTCGCGTACCTCCGCGTTTCCGGCAAGGGCCGGATCGATGGCGACGGCTTCGAGCGCCAGCGTGCAGCGGCCAAATCCTACGCCGTAGCGCACGGCCTGAAGATCGTCCAGGTGTTCCAAGACCGTGGCGTTTCCGGCACCAAAGATCCAACCGAGAACCTTGCGTCTCGGCCCGCCTGGATAGCGATGCTCTCGGCGATTGCGGCGAACGGCGTGCGCACGATAGTGATCGAGAAGCTGGGACGGCTGGCGCGCGACCTGATGGTTCAGGAACATATTCTGGCCGACCTGTCTCGGCGCGGCATTACCCTCGTGTCCGTCGCTGAGCCTGACCTGTGCAGCGATGATCCAACCCGAATCTTGCCGCGCCAGATCATGGGCGCAATCGCGGAGTATGACCGCAAGATGGTTGTGCTCAAGCTGCGCGCCGCCCGGCTACGGCGAAGAATAAACACTGGACGCTGTGAAGGCGAGAAACCCTATGGCCAGCATCCCGAACGACCGGATGAAGTGCGCGCTCTTGGCAACAATGATCAAGCTTCGTGCTGAAGGCCGAACGCTGCAGGCAATC
>JBEKHQ010000768.1:0-2602 GCA_050012195.1 Bryobacteraceae bacterium
AGGTTTATCCTCCAATTCCATTACCAACTCGTGGCAGCAACAGCAGCAGAATCCGTTCCGGCAGATTAAGCAGGATTTCAAGCAACTTGCCAGCGCGCTTCAATCCGGCGATTTATCGAATGCTCAGTCGGCGTATTCGAGCATCCAGAAGATTCTTCAGGCGAACCAAAATTCTTCAAGTTCGGAATCGAGTTCCAACGGTTCGAGCACGCTCCAGTCCGATTTTGCGACACTCGGCCAAGCATTGCAGTCCGGCGACCTCAGCCAGGCGCAAAGCGCGTTCTCTCAATTGCAGAACGATTTCCAGGCCAGTAGCCAGTCTGGGGCCGACGGCGCCGCCGCCCCGAGCGAGGCGCAGGATCAGTACGTGTCCAGCCAAACGCAAAACCCCGCACAGCAAGCTCAGCAAGACTACAACCAGCTCGCCGGCGCGCTACAGTCCGGCAGTCTTTCAGGCGCTCAGTCCGCTTTCGCGGCTTTGCAGCAACTGTTGCAGACGCAGGACGGTTCGAATGCCAGTTCGTCCACGAATTCGGCCAGCGGCAGTGACGCCATCGCGAACGATTTCGGTGCGCTCGGTCAGGCGCTTTCGTCCGGCAATCTGACTCAGGCGCAGGGCGCATTCTCCCAACTTCAGAGCGCCGTCCAGGCGGCCGAACAACCCGGCGCATTGCAAGCCCAAAACTCCACCGCGGCGTCGGGGACGCAGGTGCAAGGACATCCTCGCCACCATCATCACGGCGGGGGCGGCTACGGCAGCCAAAGCTCGACATCGACGGCGTCCACGGATGGTTCCAGCGCTAGCCCCGCCAGTTCCGGCGTCAGCCTTTACGCTTGACCGCGAGCGCGAGTTCAAGCTCCGCGCGGTTTTCCGGCGCCGCCACTAACGCGCGTTTGGTATGTTGAGAGCGATGAGACGCTGGGCGCCGGTTTGCTGCTTGTTGGTGATCACGGCGGTGGGCGCTGGAGCGCAGCAATGGCGGCCCGGTCCCGCTCGCGACTGGTATTCCGAGCAAGTCTGGCCGGTGGGCGCCAACTACATCCCGGCGACCGCGATTAACCAATTGGAGATGTGGCAGGCCGCGACCTTCGATCCCGAGCGCATCGACCTGGAGTTGGGTTGGGCCGAAGCGCTGGGGATGAACAGCATGCGCGTGTTCCTCGACGACCTGGTGTGGCAGCAGGACGCGGAGGGATTCAAGAAACGCATCGAGGAGTTTCTGCGGATCGCGAACAAACACAAAATGCGGGTTATGTTCGTGCTGTTCGATTCCTGGGGCGACCCGGTTCCTAGGCTCGGCCCGCAGCACGCGCCTACCCCGGGCGTCTACAATTCCGGATGGGTCCAAAGCCCGGGCGCGAAAGCGCTGGCGGAACCGGCGGAGTATGCGCGGCTGGAGGCTTACGTCCGGGGCGTGGTGTCGGCTTTCGCGAACGACAAACGGATCGTCGCCTGGGATGTTTGGAACGAGCCGGACGCGATGAATCCCGAGGTTTATCGAAAGCTGGAGCCCGCCAATAAAAACGATTTGGCGCTGGCGCTGCTTCCGAAGGTGTTCGAGTGGGCGCGCGCGGAGCATCCCAAGCAGCCGCTGACGAGCGGCGTGTGGCAAGGGGATTGGTCGGACCCGGAAAAGCTGCTGCCGATGGAGAAGATCCAGCTGGAATCGTCGGACGTGATTTCATTTCACAACTACGGGTCGCCCGAAGACTTCCAGCAGCGCGTGGAGTGGCTCGAAGAATACAATCGGCCGGTCTTCTGTACCGGGTTCATGACGCGGCCGATGAAGAGCACGATCGAGGGGACGCTGCCCATCGCGAAGGATCACAAGGTGGCGGCATACAACCGGGGGCTGGTTGAGGGCAAAACGCAAACCTACTTGCCGCTCGATTCCTGGGAGCATCCGGTGAAGGGAGAACCGGCGGTTTGGTCCGGCGACATTTTTCGAATGGACGGCACGGCGTATCGGGCGGAGGAGACCGGGCTGATTGCGACGCTGATCCGGCAAAGCCGCGAGAAAAAGAAGAAGAAATGATCGGGAAGGCGGCGCGCGCTCAATGCACCGCCGAATTGCTTGACTGCCATATAACGAAAACGGCGCGGGTGGTTCAAGGTACCGCAGAGGGGCGGTAGAGCGCCTGCACTTTCTCGCGAAGAGATTGCTCCGAGCGGTGCCCTCTCGAATATTCGGCCAATGGCCCCACTATACTGCCGCACAACCGGACGGCTGCTGCTGGAGCAGTGACGCTCTGACGAACGGAGAAAAGTACAGACCAGCGAATTACCGAGAAAACTCCTCAACGGGGATCTCGCCAGACACGAACTGCGCCATCAATGCTTCAATCTGTTGGTCCAGCATGACTCGAAGTGATCAGCGCGCGGGCACGCCCCGCACCCGCGCCGAAAACGCTTCGTACGCGCCGGGGTTGTCGCGGTTCATCCGTTTGATGGCGGCGGTCGCGACCGTCTCGAGATTCGAAAGATACCTGGGAGAGCCCATGGCGGCGCGGAGATCGGGAATGAGATGAGAAATTTTGGCCCAAGTGAAAAGCAGCTCGCCTCCGCTTTCGAGGAACAGCTCCTGATTCAAAACGCCCCCGG
>JBEKHQ010000769.1:0-2601 GCA_050012195.1 Bryobacteraceae bacterium
ATGCCCATCAGGTTGCCTCCTCCAGGGTGAGCAGTGCCGGTCCGCGCCCATCATCGCCTGCCATTCGCCATCGTCGATTTTTGTCAGAATTGCCTTGCCTTTCAAGCAGTTCCGAGGGATGGATGTGATGACCGCGCAGCCCGCGGAACAAAGGAAAACGACTATGACGACTTTTACGATTGACAGCGACAACAACATCACGGCGCACGCCACCCCCGAGGAGGCCGCCGCCGCAACCACAACCCCCTTCGACAGCTTCAGCACCGAGCAAGAACTGGCGGAACTGGCCGGCCAGTGGCCTGCCGAACGCCTGGTAGCGATTCTGAATAGCCTGCCGGGCGAGACGCCGGTGAAGAAGGTCAAGGACCCCAAGACGGCCGCCAGCCGCATCTGGGCTCGCATCCAGGGACTCGGCGACGTCGCGAAGCCCGAGGCGCCTGCGAAGCCGAAGGCCGGGAAAAAGGCCAAGAGTGGCGCACAGGCCGCCAAGGGCGCGCCCGCGAAGGGCAAGGCGACCAAGAAGGCCACCCCGGCCAAGACAGCGCCCAAAGCCAAGAAGTCCCCCGCCAAGACCCGCGAAGCTGGTGCCCCGCGCGAGGGAAGTAAGATGGCCCAGGTGATCGCCCTGATGCAGCGCAAGGGCGGTGTCTCGATTTCCGAGGTCATGGAAAAGATGGGCTGGCAAAAACACACCGTGCGCGGTTTCGTCGCCGGCGCGCTCAAGAAGGCCGGCTATACGGTCGAGTCCTTCAAGCCCGAAGGCGGCGAACGCAGTTACCGCATCAAGAAGTAGCATCGACGAACCCTTCCCTTCCCAGCCCGCCCGGCTCCGGCCGCGGCGGGCTTTTTCTTTGCTTCATCGCGCCCTTACAACTCCGTACGTCCCCTTCAAGCCAATCACCTGCGCCACCCTCCGCCTGTTTCTGCAAGAGATTAGTCACAGCACGTCCGCACCGCACGTTCCCGCAAACGACTTCATAAAACCAGCCTTTCCGCGACAGGCTCGCTCGTGCCCGCACGCTGCTGGTCCCGCCGCCATCCGTTGGCCGGGTTTTCCGCGTCTGCGCACGGGAGGCCAGTCGTGGCGGCACAACGCCCAGCGTCGCGCCGTCCGGCACCGAGCGGGCCAGAAGACCAACTAGCCGAACCGCCGCGCCACAGCCGCCTCCGGCGCAAGTCATGCTGCCCTCTCAAGTCGCCGCAGGATCTTTCGGATGCGAGGCGTGATGCGTTGGATATGGCAGTGCAGCGCCAACTGTTCAAGCGTCGCATCGGCCCCCAACTGCTCGCGCGCCACCCGAAGCATCCGCTCCTCTTCCATTTCCCGAAGGCATTTTCGGCAGATACCGCAGGCCGGAATCGCTTTTGTGTCCTTATGGCACCGTGCGCACTGAACGCCGGGTTCGACCGCTTCCGTAACGCCATCGGCCTTCGCCGCGCTCGCGCTATAGGCTTCCGAAAGCAGCACGTAAACGGCTCGTTTTCCATCGGCGGCCTGCTGAACTCCAAGCCATCCAGCTTCCACGAGTTCCTGGATGTATTTGGAAACGTATGGCTGCGATTTCCGTAGTCGGCGAGCGACGAGCCTTTGCCCGACACTGACGACATTGCTTCCCTGAGGCTTGTAGGCAGCAACGACCGCATACACCCGAAACGCCTGGTCAGACACGTTGGGGTCCAACGCCACCTGCATGGCGACCATCGCCCACCATTTCGGCGAGAAAGCGATAACGGCATTAGCGTTATCGGTTTGTTCGGAAAGCGATAACGACATAGCGTTATCACGTTCAGAGAATTCATTTACAGCATCCTCAAATTGCACGCTTCAGCCTCCCCGGTGGGATGTAAAGCCGACCGCGCCGCCGGCGCAGGATTTCGCAGGCTTCGCACAGCACGAAGTGTCCTGGACGCGGCTCGGCCGCTCCGGGAACCCGCGCCAGGCAGTGGGCGCATTGCGCGCCGGTCTGTCGGCAGCCGTCGCATAGCGATTCGCCAGGCTGGATCTGGACACGCACGCGATGGCAACCATCGCATGCCTTCCGCTCGCCGTGTTTGTCGATCAGGAGCATTGGCCGACTCTATCCTCCATTCGGACAAAGGAAGCGCACAGCGTTTCGAGCGGCGCGACAGTTTCCAGAAGTGCTGGAATGGTGCGCCCTCGCTCGAAGCCGCCGTGCTTTTTTTGCATTGAGCGTGCACATCATCGCCTCCCTTCGATCATCCGCAACTCCGCCGACCAATCCGACAGAGCCAAGCACAGCCCTTGCAGATCGGGATGCCCCGCCCGGATCTGTGCTTCGATGGCTGCGATCTCGCGCCGGCAACGTGCGATTCATGCGGTCACATTTTGGCGTTCTTCGGCGATCTCGTCGAACGAGCGGCCATCGCCGTCCAGCGTGGCCTTCCCGCCCGTCAGCCCTTGCCAGCGCTTCACCACCACGTCCACGTACTTCGGGTCCAACTCGATGCCCCAGCAGACGCGCTCGGTGATCTCAGCGGCAGCAAGGGTGCTACCCGATCCGAGGAAGGGTTCGTAACACGCTTCGCCGCGCTTCGTGTGATTCAGGAGCGGGCGCCGCATGAGTTCGACGGGCTTTTGAG
>JBEKHQ010000770.1:0-2596 GCA_050012195.1 Bryobacteraceae bacterium
CGACAAGATCCACACCGGACGCAGCCGCAACGACCAGGTCTCGCTCGATCTGCGGCTATGGCTGCGGGAAGAGATCGATGCTTGCTCGGAACTGCTGGTGGGCTTGCAGGGCGCTATGTTGGCCATGGCGCGCCGCGATCCGCACGCCGTGGTGCCCGGTTACACGCATACGCGCCGCGCGCAGCCGGTGCTTTGGGCGCACTACCTGCTCGCCTATTTCGAAATGTTCGCGCGCGATCACGAACGGCTCCAGGAAGCCCGGCGGCGCGTGGACGTCATGCCGCTTGGCTCCGGAGCGCTGGCAGGGTCGGGATTTCCGTTCGATCGCGAGGCCATCGCGCGCGATCTCGGATTCGCGGCCGTCACGCGCAACAGCATGGATGTTTCCGGCGATCGCGACTTCGCGCTCGACTTTCTGCACGCCGCCGCCACCGCCATGCTGCATCTGAGCCGGCTGGCCGAAGATTGGATTCTGTATTCGGGCGAAGAGTACGGCTGGCTGGAACTGGGCGATGGAGTCACCAGCGGATCGAGCATCATGCCGCAGAAGAAGAACCCCGATTCGCTTGAACTGATCCGCGGCAAGTGCGGCGCCGTGTTCGGCGACTACACCGCGCTGTTCCTGACAATGAAGGGACTGCCGATGACCTACAACCGCGACATGCAGGAGGACAAGCCGCGCATCTTCGACGCTGCCGATCAATTGCGCGGCTCGCTTGAAATGGCGCGCGTCGTGGCGGAGAGCACGCGCTTAAACCCGGCACGGCCGCTGGCGGCGGTGGAGGAAAGCTGGGCGGTCGCCACCGACTTGGCCGATGCTCTGGCTCGCGGCGGCATGCCCTTTCATCAGGCTCACAAGCTGGTTGGCCGTTTGGTGCTGGAGAGCCTGCGGGCCGCTAAGAAGCCAGCCGACTGGAGCGGGGAAGCTCTGGCCGCTTTCGATCCGGCGTTGACCGGGGAAATCGCCCGCTACCTCGATCCCGCGCAAGGGCTTCGCACGCGCGAAATCCAAGGAGGCACGGGGCCGGCGGCGGTGGCGCGAGCGCTGGACGAAGCGGAAGCGCGGCTTCGGCAATGGCAGCGATGAACAAGACCTTCCGGCAAGGACAAATCCTGAAGCTGATTCGCTCCAAGCGGATTCTTACGCAGGAGGATCTGGCCGGCGAACTGAAGCAGACCAGCGGAATCCAGACGACGCAAGTGACGCTCTCGCGGGACATTCGCGAATTGGGACTGCTCAAGACGGCCGAAGGCTATCGGCAACTGGCTCCCTCCACCGCCGGCCCCGATTTTGGAACGCTGGCCCGCGAGTTGTTGCAGGATGTTCGCATAGCGCAGAACCTGGTGGTGCTGCGGACGTCGCCGGGGAATGCGAACGCGCTGGCGGTGGCGTTGGATAAAGAAGATTGGCTGGAGGTGGTGGGGACCATCGCCGGCGACGACACTATTTTGGCGATCGCACCGGACGCCGCGATCGCCGGGCGATTGCGCCAGAAACTACTCGGCTATCTGGAAACAAGCTGAGCCGGCTATTCGTTCCGGAGGGCCCGCAGCGGATCCAGCCCGGCTGCTCGCCGTGCCGGCACATAGCTTGCAATCGCGCTGACCATCAGCAACGCCAGTGGCGCCAGAACGTACACAGCGGGGGAAGACACGCCGAGTCCAGGAAAGCCCGCGTCGAGCATTGGCGCAGCAACCCGGGCGAGTACTCCGCCGATCGCGATACCAACGCCCCCGAGAATCAGCCCGCGGCGCTCCACCAGCCACACAACGTCGCGGCGGCTCGCGCCGACAGCGACGCGGACTCCGAACTCTTTCACGCGGCGGCTCACCGTGTAGTTGACCACTCCATAGAGCCCGGAGGCGGCGAGCGCCAGACCGATGAAGCCCATCGTCCCCACCATTTGGAAGAACTGCAGCCAGGTATCCGTCACGCGGCTTTCGTACAGCGTCGCCACCGTCCGCAGGTTGAATACCGGCACGTTGGCGTCGATCGATCGAACCGCGTCGCGCAAGGGCATTGCAAGCGCGCTCGCCTCGCCCACCGATTGCACCACCAACGTCATCCGTGAGCGCGGGTTCTGCTCGTAAGGCAGATACACGAACGGAGCGGGCGCCTCGTTGACAGCCAGATAGTGCCCGGTCTTCGCTACCCCGACGACCTCGGCAGCCGGACCGTCCGCCCTGCCCAGCCGGATTCGCTTTCCGATCGGATTCTGGTCCGGCCAATAGGTCTTCGCAAACTGCTGGTTCACGATCGCCACCCGGCGCGATCCGGCGCGATCATCGTCCGTGAAGGCGCGCCCGAGTTTGATCTCGACATTCAGGGCGCTGAAGTAAGCTGCGTCCACGGCGGCGCCGAACTCGACCTCTGTTTCGCGGCCCTTCGGGAATTGGTGCCCCTCGGGGGCCACGCTGACCGCGCTCTGGGAGGGAGACAGCGGCAGCGACTCGGTCATCGCCACCCCCGCTACGCCCGGCATCGTGCTGACACGAGCGACCAGCCGGCGGTAGAAGGCCTTGGTTTGTTCGGGCGAGTAGTGGAGCACGGCGGGCGCGGTATCCAGGCTGATCAAGTGGTCCGTACGAAACTCGG
>JBEKHQ010000771.1:0-2584 GCA_050012195.1 Bryobacteraceae bacterium
GGAACGGTCTTCACCAATTTCGGCGACGATGTCTTCAATTCCCGCAATCCCTACGCGGCCGAAAAGCCGCCCTTTCTGCTGCGGGATTTCGGAGGCAATCTGAGCGGGCCGATCGGCAAAAAGGCGTCCTTCTTCCTCGACGTCGACGATCGGGAGATTCACAACGGGAGCATCATCAATGCCGTCACGCTCGATCCGAATACCTTCGGCATTACGCCCTTTAACAGCGTATTCGTGGCGCCGCAGAATCGACTGCGCATCAGTCCGCGCATCGACTATCAATTAAGCAAGAACAACACGCTCACCGTTCGATACGCCTACACTCGGAACGACGCCCAAGACCAGGGAATCGGCATTCTGAACCTCAACACGCGCGGTTATCAAAGCCTCGCCACCGATCAAACCGTGCAAGCCACCGAGACCGCGGTCTTGAGCAGCACGGTGATCAACGAAACCAGGTTCCAGTATTATCATCAGGACACCGGACTCACTACCAACAACACTGCCCCCGCTCTGATCGTGGCCGGAGCCTTTACGGGAGGCGGATCGCAGGTGGGCCAGGCCTCCGATCTCGAGAACCACTACGAGCTGCAGAACTACACCTCTGTCGCCAAGGGAGTCCATAGCTGGAAATTCGGCGTGCGCGTTCGGGCGGATACCATCGACAATGTCTCTCCCACCGATTTTGGCGGGACATTCACGTTCGTCGGCGGATTCGCCCCGATCCTGAACGCCGGCAATCAACCCGTGGTCCCTAACGCCGACTGCAATGTCGCCAGTCCGGATCCGACCGCGTGCCAGAACATCACCTCCATTCAGCGCTACCAGCGCGCGTTGCTCGGATTGCCGGGCGGCGTTCCCACTCAGTTCAGCATCAACGCCGGCAACCCTTTGGCGAGCGTGCTCCAATCCGACGTGGGAGCCTTTGTGGGCGACGACTGGCGCATTCGACCCAACCTCACGCTCAGTCTCGGATTGCGTTACGAAACGCAAACCAACATTCATGACTGGAACGATTGGGCGCCCCGCCTCGGCATCGCTTGGGCGCCAGGCCAAAGTAAAAACAACCCCCGGCCCAAGACGGTTTTCCGTGGCGGATTCGGAATGTTCTACGACCGGTTTGCCGAGACCAACGTCTTGACCGCGGAGCGCTACAACGGCATTAATCAGCAACAGTACATCGTCACCAATCCCAATTTTTACCCGACCATTCCGTCCATTTCGGAAATCGAGCAGCTCGGCGCCACCACGCAGACGACTTATGAAATCGACTCGCACTTGCGCGCCCCTTACATCATGCAGGGCGCGGCCACGGTGGAGCGCCAGTTGCCGCGCAACACTACACTGTCGGTTTCCTATTTGAGATCGCACGGCCTGCACGAATTGCGGGAGGAAGATATCAACGCGCCTTTGCCGGGCACCTACACCGGACCCGGGACGGGCGTGTTCCCCTATTGCCAGGACGCCTCGTCGGCCACCTGCAAAACCGGGCCGATTCTAGACATGCAGTCCACCGGATTGTTCAACCAGTGGCAGTTGATCTCGAACGTCCGCTCGCAAGTCACCAGCAATATTTCGATGAACGGTTTTTACATGTACGGACGCGCCTACAGCAACACCGACGGCCTCGGCACCATTCCGGCCGATCCGTATAGCATCGCCGGCGAATACGGGCCCTCTTCGCTGGACGTCCGGAATCGAGGCTTGATCGCCGGCTCTATCGCCACCAAATGGGGCATCCGCCTGTCTCCCTTCATCGTCATGAATTCTGGCGCGCCGTTCAATATCACCAACGGAACCGACCCCTTCGGGACAACTCTGTTCACGTCCCGCCCCGGTCTGACCACCGATGCGAGCATTCCTGGCGTCATCGATACGCGCTATGGTCTTCTTGACCCGAACCCTTACCTCCCGGACGGGCAGGTGAAACCGGGCGAGGAAATTATCCCGCGAAACTTCGGCCGCAGCCCCGGCAATATCGCGATTAACCTGCGTGTTGCGAAAACTTTCGGCTTCGGACCAGCGCGCGAGAGATCGGCGAACGGCAACAGTGGAGGCGGCGGGCGCGGTGGTCCCGGGGGCGGCGGCCCTCGCGGCCCGGGCGGACGCGGTTTCGGCGGATTCGGCGGCCCCGGATTCGGTCCCGGCGACCCGAGCACCAATCGTCGTTACAACTTGACGTTGTCGGTCCAGGCCCGCAATTTGCTCAATCACGTCAATCCCGGCCCCGTCAATGGAATCCTGACTTCGCCCTTGTTCGGCGAATCCAATACGCTGGCGGGAGGCTTTGGGGCGTTCGCGGAAAGCGGCAACAACCGGCGTCTCGAGTTGCAGGCTCGATTCACCTTCTAACATCGCCTCCGGCCAGGTGTCATCAACTGTTAAACTGAATCAAACATGGCCATTAGCAAAGAGCTGCTCGACATCCTGGTCTGCCCTTCCTGCAAGGCGGATCTGGAGCTAAAGCCCGATCAGAGCGGTCTCAAGTGCGTCCAATGCAAACGCGTGTACCCGATTCGCGATGACATTCCCGTGATGCTGATCGACGAAGCCAAGATCGAAGCCTAGCGGGCTCTGAAGATGA
>JBEKHQ010000772.1:0-2584 GCA_050012195.1 Bryobacteraceae bacterium
TGTTCGGCAAAATGAACGAAGAGCACGGCTTCGTTGACGTGGGAACAGTGAACCGCGACTTCCGGGTTGGCGACCGCGTCCGCATCATTCCGAACCACGTCTGTGTCGCGGTGAATCTGCACGAATGCGTGTATGGCATCCGCGGCGACGACGTCGTCGAGGTTTGGCCGGTCGCGGCTCGCGGTAAGCTTCAGTAGGTGCGGTTAACAAACATACACCGCTTTTTGATCTCCTTTGTCTTGCTACTCCCGATCGCTTTCGGGCAGACGGATTCAGCCACAGCGGAGGATCTAGCGTACCTTTTGAGCTGGCCGCCTCCCTTTCGCACTACGGGCCAGAACACTAAAATTCTGTGGTGGGCCGGCGATCAGGCCGCGGTGCAGATGAGGAAGATGTACCGTAACGACTTTCTGGTTCAGCCGTTCATCCTCCGAAGCGTGCTGTGGATACTAGAAACAGCATGTCGGAAATCTGGCCTGGGTTGATCATGTCGAGGACCGGGAACCACGCGCTGCGATTTCCTTACTGCGCTCGCTTCAGGAAACGGTCGAAGATGATAGGTACAAAATAGCGATCGATAAACTGATCGAAAAGCTCAAGGTGCCAGAAACAATCGCGGCGGACTTTGGCTGCATAGATCCGCTGGCCTTTCCCATAATACCGATCCGCTCAAGAAAACAAGCTCCGGATTTGGTATTCCGAGACACCAATGACAATCCCGTTCGGTTGTCCGATGACAAGGGCAAGCTAGTTCTGCTCACTATCGGGGACAGCGAATCGGGGGCCGAGTGGATCCACCCGCGGATCGGGCGGAACGGATTGGCGTTGCTCGAAATATGGGTGGACGCGGGCGGCCGGAGCAAGCTCGATGCCTACCTGGGATCGCCGAAAGTGTCGAGGCCAGGCTATCCTATCCTTCTCGGCAGCAGCGATGTTGTCCAAGCGTTTGGCGCGGGTTCTCTGCCGATAACCGTGCTGATAGAACGCATCGGCAGGATCGCCGCGATTCAATCCTCAGACGGAACTGGGCGAAGTCCCTTCGATTGCACCTACGAGGCTGCGGTCAAAGCCCTCGTCGCCGAACCGTGAATGCCGCGCGGAAAGGAGTATTCTGACGTCCCGTTTCTTTTCGTTTGTTGCCCTCGCGCTCGTTTTCCTGAGCCCGACGCTCCCAGCTCAGGTCAAGACCTGGACCCAGCCCCGAACACCGGACGGCCAGCCTCCCGATCGCATCGGGGGCCGTAACACTAAAATCCCGTTGTGGGCTGGCGATCAGACTGCGGTGCAGATGACTGGGCTGATCATGTCGAGCGCGCCCCCGGGGCTATTTCTTCTCTGCTGGGGCAGCCGCGGGCTCGGCCGGCAGAACCTTCGCCGACTTAATGCTGTCGAGCTTCGGAAAGTTCTTGTCGAGATACGGCTTGCCTTCCTCGGCCAAACGTCCCTGATCCGGGCCCTGGGGAGCGTCGCCGTAACCGGTGTAGAGCTTATCCACCACATCCATGCCTTCCACCACCTCGCCGAACGGCGCGAAGCCCTGGTTGTCGAGGAACGTATTGTCCTTGAAGTTGATGAAGAATTGCGTGCTGCGCGTGTTCGGACCGGCCGTCGCGAAAGTGATCGTGCCGCGCTTGTTGCTTCCCTTCACCGGATCGTCCTTGATGTTGGCGTGCTGCCAGGCAGCCGCGATCTTGGGATTCCCCGAAATGCCGAATTGCGCCATGAAATTCGGGATGGCTCGGAAGAAGGCTAGGTCGGTGAAGAATCCCTGCCGCACCAGGTTATAGAAACGGTCCGCGCCGAGTGGCGCCCAATCGCGATGTACCTCGATCACGAACTCGCCCTTCGTGGTGACGAAGCGAGCTTTGAAGGTCTCCGGCGCTTTGGCGTGCAGCGAGGCCGGATTCAACAGAGAAACCGCGCTCGCGGGCCGCGCCGCGCCGCTTTTGGAAGCGCTCTGCGACGCCGGAGCTTTAGTGGCCGGCGTCTGGGCCAGCAGGCAAGAAGACAGGATCGTGCTTACAAGCAGTGCTTTCATTTAGCTCGATTATACTGGACTTTTCAGTGTAAGTTGGAGGTGGCATGCCTGAAACAATCGCGGCGGCGCCGGGGAGAACGTCGCGGCGCATTCTGTACTTCTTGATCGTAGTGTTGGTGGCCTTCCTGGCCGGATTCGTGCCGATGTGGATGAAGGCGCGCGATCAGTCGGCCGAACGCGCCAAGGCCGAGCGGGCCCTGGTTACGGCGCGGATCGTCAAGGATCTCGGCTCCGCGACCATCGACGCTCGCCGGGGCGAGTACGAGGCCGCGCGCCAGGAGGCCAGCGCGTTCTTCGACGAGGCCGTTTCCGAGATCGACCGGGGAAGCGAGTCGGCGCTCGCCGAGGCGCAGCGCAATGGCCTCGCACCGCTGCTCGCGCCTCGCGATCAGGTGATTACGTTGTTGGCGCGCAGCGATCCGGCTTCAGCGGACCTGCTATCAACCATGTATGTTGCGGTGCGGAAGGCGCTGGGCGCTTAGACCAGCACGGTGAACGCGGTTTCGGTCCGGGTAACGGGCCGGTACAGAGTGTCGCGCTCCATCG
>JBEKHQ010000773.1:0-2575 GCA_050012195.1 Bryobacteraceae bacterium
CACGCGCTTAAGGAATTGATCGAGAAGAAGGCCAAGGGCGAGAAGATCGAGATTCCAAAAGAGCGCCCGACCGGCAAAGTCATCAATTTGATGGACGCATTGCGCCGTTCCGTACAGGCCGAGAGCAGTGGCCCCGCGCCGCGTACGACAGGAAAAAAGGGACGCAAGAAAATCGAAGGCCAGAAGGAAATGCTGCTGCCGATTTCGGGTAAGAAGAGCGCCCGCCAGGAGCATGGCAAAGCAAGCCGGCCTGCCGCGAAAGACCGCAAGGCCGGCTGAACCGCGTTTCCGCGCCTACGATCCGCTGCCGCCGCAGTACCGCCGCATTCCGGCCTTTCGCCTGGAACTTATGAGCGGGCGGAATGGGGTGCCG
The DNA here is from genome assembly GCA_050012195.1 of Bryobacteraceae bacterium. GTDB lineage: Bacteria > Acidobacteriota > Terriglobia > Bryobacterales > Bryobacteraceae > Palsa-89. The sequence goes on from JBEKHQ010000773.1 coordinate 374, forward strand.
GTTGTCCTGTTTGCAATCGGCTTTATCGCCGCGAATTCCAGCTTTTCGGCCGCGGCGGAGCAAGCGCAGCAGCCGGCATTTGTCTGCATTGGAGAGACAATCGCCCGCGGCCTATCGAACCGCGTTATCGACGGCCGCACCTTTGTCCTCGACGACGGCCGCGAGGTTCGTCTTGCCGCTATCGAAGTCCCGCCGCTGTCGTCTTCGGCAGGCACGGAGCCGCAAGGCGCCGCAACGCGCGACGCGCTCGCCGGACTGCCCCAGGGTAGCGAAGTCGTGCTCCGGCAAGCCGAGCCACAAAAGGCCGATCGTTACGGCCGCCTCGTGGCGTATGCATTTACCGCGCGCGATGGCGTCGACCGCTCGGTGCAGGCGGATTTGATCGCGGCCGGGCGGGCGCGGGTGGTGGAAGGGTTGGAAATCGCGCCTGCGCAGCGGAACTCCTGGGCCGGGAGGCGGTCGCGCGGCGGGCCAAGCTTGGCCTTTGGGCCAATTCGTATTATCACTTGCTGAACGCCGACAACCCCGCCGATGTGCTGGCCGAGCAAGGCCATTTTGCGCTGGTCGAGGGTAAGGTGGTTTCGGTGCGCGAAAGCGGGGCGACCATCTACGTGAATTTCGGGCGGCGGTGGAGCAGAGACTTCACTGTTACGATCCTGAAGCGAAATGCGCGTAACTTCACGGCGGCTGGACTTGAGCCCAAGACGCTCAGCGGGCGGCGCGTCCGGGTACGCGGATGGATCGAGGAGCGTGGCGGACCTTGGATCGAGGCGGCGCGCCCGGAACAGATAGAGCTCACCGATCAGGAATAAATTGGGTGAAGCGGTGACCGATTTGCAGATCATAGGCACGCAACGGCTTCGTCCGGCGCACGCCGCCCTCGCGGCGCTGGCCCTGACGCTGGCTTTAGCGCTGGCCGCCTGCACGGCCCAACCGCCCAGCCTCGAGCCGCAAGCGGCACTACCGGCCCCGGCCAAGCCCGCCGAAACCACCGACATGTCGCCCGCGGTGTTGCGCGAGCATCAACGCATCCTCACCACTTATGGTGGTGTCTACAACGATCCCAAGCTGCAAGCCCTCATCGGGCAGACCGTCGATCGCCTGGTGGCCGCGTCCGAGCGACCTGATCTGCACTACAAGGTCACCATGCTCAATTCGCAATCGATCAACGCCTTCGCCTTGCCGAGTGGACAGCTTTACGTCACGCGCGGTCTGGTGGCGCTGGCCAACGACGAATCTGAACTTGCCTCGGTGCTCGCGCACGAGATGGGACACGTGGTCGCGCGCCACGCGGCGGTGCGCGAGGAACAGGCCAAGCAGGCTGCGCTGGTCGGCCGCGTCGTTAGCGACGTCATCAGCGACCCGGAAGTCGGCGCGCTCGCGCTTGCCAAATCGAAGCTGGCGCTGGCGAGCTTCTCGCGGGCGCAGGAATTTGAGGCGGACGCCATCGGCATCGGCATCGCCGCCCGTGCCGGCTACGATCCCTACGGCGCCGTGCGGTTCCTCAGCTCGATGGAGCGCAATTCCGAGCTCAAGCCGCAGCAAAGCGGCGGCGCCATCGATCCGCGTGCGCCGGACTTCCTGTCCTCACATCCGGCAACGCCGGAGCGGATCACCAATGCCACCGCGAACGCCCGCCAATTTAGCGGACCGTCCGCCACCGGCACGGTCGGGGTGCGCGACAAGGTCGCCTATCTATCCGGCATCGACGGCATCGTATTCGGCGAGGATCCGAGTGAGGGCTTTGTCCGCGGGCGGCGCTTCCTGCATCCTCGTCTCGGCTTCACCTTCACCGCCCCCGATAGCTTCACGCTCGACAACACGGCGCAAGCGGTGTTGGGCGTCAAGCATGGCGGCGGCCAGGCGCTCCGCCTCGATGTCGTGCGCGTGCCCTCGGAGCAGACGCTCGCCGGTTATCTGACGTCCGGCTGGATCGAGAATATCGATCCCAGCACGGTGGAGGACGTCACCGTCAATGGCTTTCCCGGTGCTACCGCCGCCGCCAAGGGCGACCAGTGGGACTTCCGTCTTTACGCCATTCGTTTCGGCAGTGACGTTTACCGCTTCATCTTCGCCACCAAGCACCGCACGCCCGAAACTGACCGGGTCTTCCGCGAGTCGGTCGGTACCTTCCGGCGCATGAGTCTCGCCGAAATCGAAGATGCCAAGCCGCTGCGGCTGCAGGTGGTAACCGTCGGCCCC
>JBEKHQ010000774.1:0-2574 GCA_050012195.1 Bryobacteraceae bacterium
CGGCATCCGCGTGGTTACCGAAGACGCCAAACCGCTTCCGTTTACTGTGGATGGCAAGCTGCTGCGTTTCTTTGACGGCGCTCCCGGAATTGTGCGCGTACTCACCGGCGATCGCGAGTTGGTTTATTCGCTGACACTCCCGCAACCGGGCGATATCGTTTGGAAGCCCGTCAGCGCGAAACACGGGTTGCCTCCTCGCTCTCCCGCTGGACCTGGCTCGCAGGACATCTGGCAGTGGCTGGCCGTGCTCGCCGCCGTGTGCCTGGTGGCCGATTGGATTCTGTACGGACGGATGCGCAAGGGACGTATCCCCGCCGCTGCCGCCGTGTCGCGCGCGACAGTTGGAACAGGCCAGAGGAAAGCGTCATGAGCTTCGATCGCGCCTGGGTGCTGGCGCTTCTAGCGTTGCCGATCGGCTGGTTGCTGTACGAATTCGGCCGCACGCGACGCATCGCCGCTCTGTCGCTGAAGGTCCTGGGGTTGGTCGCCATTATCCTGGCGCTCGCCGAACCCAAGCTCACGCTTCCCGAAACGAAAGTCGCGGTCGCGGTTTTGGTGGACACCTCCGCCAGCGTCACTCCCCAGGATTTGGCGCGCGCCTCCGCATTGGCCGATACAATGGAAAAAGCCCGCGGCCGCCACTGGGTTCGCGTGTTGCCCTTCGCGCGGTCGGTTCGAAACGTCGAGCCCAACGAAGATAAAGGCGGCTGGCATCTGGCTTATGCCGCCGGTCAAGCCGGCCAAGCCACCGATCTCGAAGCCGCCGTTCGCGAAGCCATCGCTTCGCTTCCTTCCGGATTGATTCCAAGACTGGTGCTGGTTTCCGACGGAAAAGAAAATGCGGGCAGCATCACCCGCGCCACTTGGCAGGCTCAACATCTCGGAATTCCGATTGATACTTTTGCGCTCGCTGGACGTCCGCAACCCGGTTTGCATCTTGAATCGGTCAGCTTGCCCACCGTAGCCTTTACGGGCGAGAAGTTCCCGGTCGATCTCGATGTTTTCTCGCCGGTGGAGGTTTCAGGGGCCGTTCAGATCAGCGCCGAAGGAAAAGCGCTGGGATCGAACGCAGTGAAGCTGGAGAAGGGCAGCAACCAGATTCGCGTGCATGCCAGCTTGAGCGAGGCCGGTGTCTTGAACCTCGCGGGCGTAATTCGCGCCGGCAACCTGGGCGATATTCGGTTCAATCGCGCCATGACCCTGCGGCGGCCGAAAGTCTTGTTCATCTCGCAAGACCCCGACGGCTCCGAATCGCACCTCATGCAAACCCTCGCGGCCGCGCAGTTCGATGTGGAACGCACCTCCGACCCCATGCACGGTCGTCTGAGCGACTACCAACTTGTCGTGTTGAACAATCAGGATCTCGAATCGCTGCCCGCCGCGAGAAAGGACGAAACCGAAAAGTTCGTCAAGGAAGGCGGCGGACTGCTGGTCATCGCGGGCGAACACAATGTTTACGCGGACGACAAAAAAACCGAAGACGCGCTGGATCGCACTCTTCCCGCGAAACTCGCGCCGCCGCGGTCGCCCGAAGGCACGGCGGTGGTGCTCATCATCGACAAGTCTTCATCCATGGAGGGCCGCAAGATCGAGCTGGCGCGCCTGGCCGCCATCGGCGTAGTGGAGAATCTTCGCCCCATCGATCTGGTCGGCGTTTTGATCTTCGACAACTCCTTCCAGTGGGCCGTGCCGATCCGCCGAGCGGAAGACAAAACCATGATCAAACGGCTAATCTCGGGCATCGTTCCGGACGGAGGAACGCAGATCGCGCCCGCGCTCGCCGAAGCTTACCGCAAAGTCCTTCCCGCTCACGCCACGTTCAAGCACATCGTTCTTCTGACGGACGGCATTTCCGAAGAAGGCGACAGCCTGGATCTGTCGAAGGAAGCGGCCGCGCAACACGTCACCATTTCCACCGTCGGACTGGGGCAAGACGTGAACCGCGCCTATCTGGAAAAAGTGGCGACCATGGCGGAAGGGAAATCCTACTTCCTCAACGAACCCGCCGGCCTCGAACAGCTGCTGCTCAAGGACGTCATGGAGCACACCGGTTCCACCGCCGTCGAAAAGACGCTCCAGCCCATCGTCGGAAAGAACGTCGAGATCCTGGACGGTGTCGGCATCGAATCCGCTCCCGCGTTAAAGGGCTACGTCAAGTTCATCGCCAACCCGACGGCCGACACGATCCTCAAGATCGATCAGAAAGAACCGCTCCTGGTTCGCTGGCAGTACGGCCTGGGCCGCGCGATCATCTTCACTTCCGACGCCAAGAGCCGTTGGGCCGCCGACTGGGTTACCTGGAAAGGCTTCGATAAGCTGTGGGCCAACATCTTTCGCGACCTGCTTCCGCACGCCGAGCCCGGCGAGGCCAAGGTCGACTACGACAGCGCCAGCGGTGATCTCGAAGTCAACTACGTACTCGGCCAGGATGTGGGCGAACCGTCCAAGCTTCCGGCCATTTTTGTATTGGGTCCGAACGGTTTCCAGCATCCACTTCCTATCACGAAACTGGCCGGCAAATCGTACCGCGGCCGGATTCACATCGGCCAACTGCAAGGGCTCTTCCGCATTCGT
>JBEKHQ010000775.1:0-2572 GCA_050012195.1 Bryobacteraceae bacterium
CTGATCACGCTGCACCTGGAGCAGAAGCTCAAGAAGGAGCAGATTTTCGAATACTACGCCAACCAGGTGCCGCTGGGGCAGAGGTCCAGCTTCGGCATCCGGGGATTCGGAGAGGCGGCGCAGGTATTCTTCGGCAAGGACATCAGCCGGCTGACGTTGCCCGAAGCGGCGACGCTGGCGGGATTGATTCAGCAGCCGAGTTTTACGAACCCGTACCGGTGGCCCGAGCGCGCCAGGCAACGACGCAACACGGTTTTGAAGCTGATGTGGGACAACAAGTACATCGGCGACGAGGAGTACAAAGAGGCGGCCGGCTCGCCGCTGGTGCTGGCGAAACAAGGCCCGGAATCGACCGACGCTCCGTACTTCGTCGATCTGGTGAACGACACGCTGCTCGACAAATTTCCGGATTACAAATTCCAGTCCAACACGTACCGGGTATACACGACGCTCGACCTGAACCTGCAGCGCGACGCGGCGGAGGCGGTACGAATCGGGATGGAAGAGGCCGACAATCGGATTAAGAACAGGAAGAAAAAAGATCCACACTATCCCGATCCGCAGTGCGCTCTGATCGCGTTGGATCCGCAAACGGGCGAGGTGCGCGCGCTGATTGGGGGACGCAATTATGGAACCAGCCAGCTTAATCGGATACTGGCGAAGCGGCAGCCGGGATCGTCGTTCAAGCCTTTTGTTTATGCGGCGGCGCTGAACACGGCGCTTTCGGGCGGATCGCTGCTGCTGACGCCGGCGACGATGATTCAAGACGAGCCGACGACTTTTTGGTTTGACGGCAAGCCGTACGAACCGAGCAATTTCGAGCACAAGTTTTACGGTGCGGTGTCGTTGCAAGACGCGATGGCGCACTCGCTCAACGTCGCAACCGTGAAGGTGGCTGAGGAGACCGGCTATGGCGCGGTGGTGGATCTGGCGCGGCGGGCCGGCTTGAATCTGGACATCCAGCCCACTCCCGCGGTTGCACTGGGAGCTTACGAAGTGACGCCCTTGGAAATCGCCGGGGCTTACACGATTTACGCCAATCAAGGGGTCTACTCGAAGCCGTACTTCATCAGCGGGATCAGCAGCGACCACGGCTCGCAGATCTTCGACACCCAGCCGGAACACCGGGCGGTGCTGGATCCGCGGGTGGCGTTCTTGATGGACCAGCTACTCGAGGAAGTGGTGCGCAGCGGGACGGGCGCGGGCGTGTGGGGGCGCGGCATCAATTTTCCGGTGGCGGGCAAGACGGGCACGTCGCACGACGGATGGTTCGCCGGCTTTACATCGAAGCTGATTTGCGTGGTCTGGGTGGGCTTCGATGACAATCGTGAATTGAACCTGGAGGGAGCGAAATCGGCGCTTCCGGTTTGGACGGAGTTCATGAAGCGGGCGCACGAACATCGGGAATATCGCAACGTAAGCGAATTCGAGGCGCCGGCGGGGGTGGTGAGCGTGGCGATCGATCCACAGTCGGGACAGATTGCGACGGCCGCCTGTCCGAAAGTGCGAACGGAGTATTTCATCGAAGGCACGCAACCAGTGGAGACCTGCCAACTGCACGGCGGCGGCGGGACGCAGATTGCGGGCTGGGACACCTCGACGCCGCGTCCGGCCGGGCAGCCCGCCGGCGCGCAGGTGGTGAACACGGGGCAGCAACGGGTGGCGCAAAGTTCCCCACCGGCCGCATCGGATGCGGGGCAGCAGCCGGCGGAGAAACCCAAGAAAAAGGGCTTTTTTGAGCGTTTGAAGGGGATTTTCAGGTAGGGACCCCGGCTCCCAGTCGGGTAGTGCGAAACCTGCTAGTCTAATAACCAATAGCACCAACTTGCGAAGTTGGCCGTCTATGTTTCGTTCGACGCCGATAACCCGCAGGAGGCAGGCCATGGTTTCAAGACTTTGGTTAGCTGCATTGACATTGACAGCGGCTCCCGCTGTTTCCACCTTACAATCTCAACCGCTTCCGGCGCGAAGCGATTTTCTGGGTGATTCGCGGACTGGACCGGTCCCCGGGGCGCAATCGCAGAAGCCAACCAATCTGATCTCGCCCGAGACGCGCGGCGACATTCTGATGGCGCGGAAAATGTATTTGGAGGCGGCGGAAGCTTACAAGCAAGGCCCCAAGGACTCGGCGGTGTTGCTGAACAAAACCGGGATCGCTTTTCATCAGATGCTGGAACTGGGGACGGCGGAGCGATACTATCGGCTGGCCGTCAAAGCGAACCCTCAATATTCGGAAGCGATCAACAATCTCGGGACGATTTACTACTCGCGCAAGAGTTATCGGCGCGCGATCACCGAGTACAGAAAGGCGCTGCGCATCGATCCGAAGGCTGCGTCGGTGTGGAGCAATCTCGGCACCGGTTATTTCGCGCGGAAGGACTACCCGCACGCCGAGGAGGCGTGGCAGGAGGCGCTGGCGCTGGATCCCGATGTCTTCGAGACGCGCAGCACGCAAGGAGTGCTGCTGCAAGAACGCAGCGTGGAGGATCGCGCCAAATTCCACTATCTGATGGCGGCGGGTTACGCCAAGAAAGGCATGGCGGATCGGGCGCTGCTGTACATTCGCAAAGCG
>JBEKHQ010000776.1:0-2569 GCA_050012195.1 Bryobacteraceae bacterium
TGGCGCCGCTGCGGTCGTTCGTCCTGCCGGGCGGGTCGCGTTTGAATACGGAGCTGCATGCTTGCCGGACGATTTGCCGGCGCGCGGAGCGGTTAGCGGTTAGCCTGGCTCGCGAGGAGCAAATCCCGCCGGAGGTGGTGCAGTACTTGAATCGGCTGAGCGATGCGTTTTTCGTTTGGAGCCGCTGGGCGAATCATGTGCTGGGCGCGCCGGAAGTGCTGTGGGAGCCGAACCAGTCGGCGTCGGGGAAAGCGGGCGGGTGAGCGGGGCCTATCGTTAAGGTCGAGCCGGACGCGCGGCGAGATATTTCGCGACTAGATGTTTTTTGTAGTCCCGGGGATTGCCCCTTTTGAGCAAGCCTTGTAAAGAGCGAAGGATCGGCGTGTCGGCGCGGCTCAGCTTCAGTTTGGACATATGGACATTGTAATGCCGTCGACGCCCGCGGGTCATGAGCCGGGCCGTAGGTGAGCGAGTCGGGCTCAAAATAGCGACATAATGAGTTGGCATGTGCCTACGCCGTCGTCGGTTCATTCGGCGCAGAGTGATCGGATTGCAATCCGCTGTTTCGTCTGGCGCCTTCACGATTGTTCAAACGGGAACAAGCCTCGGGGATCTTGGCGTGATTCCTGTCCTCGGCGGCGCTAGTATTTGAATGTAAACCACTACCTACCGCGAAACCATGAAGCTTCTGATCTTTTCCGATATCCACGGCGACAAGGCCGCGCTCGAAAAGCTGATGGAGATTGAGGCCGATTATTACTTCGCCGCCGGCGATCTGGCCAATTGGGGCCGCGGGCTGGAGCACCTTGGTCCGATCTTGCAGCGACGCGCCGAGCGGATGTACGTCATGCCGGGGAATCATGAATCGGATGCCGACATCCAGGGCTTCTGCGAACAATACGGGTTCCATGATTTTCACGGGCAGTGGATGGAGATCGGCGGATATAAAATCGCGGGCCTGGGATACTCGAATCCGACGCCATTTAATACGCCGGGCGAGTACACGGAGCAGGAGCTGGCGGCGCGCCTCGAAAAATTCTCTTCGCTCGATCCGCTGGTGTTGATTTGTCACGCGCCGCCGAAGGGCACCAAGCTGGATCGCGCGGGCCAAGGACAGCACTTCGGCAGCCAGGCCGTGCGGGATTTCATCGAGCAACGTCAGCCGGAGTTCTTCTATTGCGGCCACATTCACGAAGCCGCGGGCGTCGAGGATAGCATCGGCCGCACGCGCGGATGGAACGTCGGCAAGCGGGGGCGGGTGCTCGATTTGGACGGCTTGGTAAGATGAAGTTTCATGACACTCGACGAATTGGAAAGAGAGTACGCTACGCTCCGACAGCAGGCCGACGCTGTCCGGAGCTATCTTTGACGCCCCCGGCAAGAAAGCCCAGCTAGCTAAAACCGAACAGCAGATCTCGGACCCCGATTTCTGGAATCAGCCGGAAAAGTCTCAAAAAGTAATGCAGGATCGCAAGCGCCTGGAGGAAAGCATCGCCCGGGCCGAGGAAGTCGCGCGGCTGACGTCCGATCTCGATACGCTTTTTGAACTCGCGCGCGAGGGGGAAAACGTGACGGCGGATCTGGAGCGCGAACTGAAAAGCTATTCCGCGCGCCTGGAGACGCTGGAGACGGGCATGCTGCTGTCGGGCCCCAACGATCAAAAGAGCGCGATCATGGCCATCCATCCGGGCGCCGGCGGGACCGAAAGCCAGGATTGGGCGGAAATGCTGCTGCGCATGTATCTGCGGTGGGCCGAGCGGCACTCCATGCAGGCCATCGTGACGGACCGGCTGGAGGGCGAAGGCGCGGGCATCAAATCGGCCACGCTCGAAGTCAACGGCGAAAACGCGTTTGGGCTGCTGCAATCGGAAATCGGAGTGCATCGGCTGGTGCGCATTTCGCCGTTCGACGCCAACGCGCGGCGGCACACGTCGTTCGCATCGGTGTTCGTGTATCCGCAGATCGAGGACGACATCAACATCGACATCAAACCGGAAGATTTGCGGGTGGACGTGTTTCGCGCCTCGGGCGCGGGCGGCCAGCACGTGAATCGGACCGAATCCGCCGTGCGGATGACGCACATCCCGACCGGACTGGTGGTGCAGTGCCAGAACGAGCGGTCGCAGCACAAGAATCGAGCCAGCGCGATGAAGCAAATGCGCGCGCGTCTGTACGAATTCGAGATGGACAAGAAGCGCGCCGAGCAGAGCAAGGTGGAGGACGCCAAGCTGGACATCAATTTCGGCAGCCAGATTCGCAGCTACGTGCTGGCGCCGTACCGGCTGATCAAGGATCATCGCACCAAGCTGTCGATCGGCGACGTGGACCGCGTGCTGGACGGCGATCTGGACCGGCTGATGCACGCGTTTCTGGTCTACAAACATACCGGCAAGGTTTCCGGCGATGCATCCGACGGAAAAGAGGATGAGTGAGCGAACGGAGCTGGTCCGCGCGGCGGCGCTGATCCGCGCCGGGGAACTGGTGGTGTTTCCGACCGAGACCGTTTACGGACTGGGCGCGAACGCGCTCGATCCGGCGGCCGTCGACAAGATTTACGCCGCTAAGGGCC
>JBEKHQ010000777.1:0-4162 GCA_050012195.1 Bryobacteraceae bacterium
AGCCGTCGGCGGGGCCGGCGAGTAGATAATTCGGCTGCGGGATGTAGCCGATGGTCGGGATTCCGGCGCGCGCCAGCGATCCGCCTTCGCCGAGCCATCCGCCATGCACCGGATTCACCACCGCGGTTTTACGGTCGCCGCTGCCTTGTAAAGCTTCCACCAGGATCTTTCCAGGCGACGGGAGTTCGGTGATGGCCACCGCCCATTCGTTTTCCCCGGTAGGTTTGTAATTGAGCCTGGCATCGTCGTCCAACCACTCGCGGCAGCCGAGATGCTCCACCGTGAGAGCGGCCACGGCATTGTGGATCAGGTCGGGATATTTCTGAATCACGCCGCGAATGGAAGGAACCCAGGGACCGGCGAAGTGACCGGTGGTGAGCGGAAAGACGAGCGTGCGCTTCCGGTCCGCCTTGGGTATTCGGGAAAAATATTTGGCCAAAGCGAGAATCCCGAGGCCGCCGTTCTCTTCGGTGGCGTTAGGTCCGTCGGTGTGCGTGTTGACGAGGATGACTTCGTTCGAGCTAACGCCGGGAAGCGTGGCGATCAATGTATCGGTGGAGGTATCGGGAAACGTTTCGGCCTCCAGCACTAGCGTGGCCTTCGCACCGCTGCGTAACATTTCTTTCAGCTTCGCTCCCGTTTCCCGGCCGACGTAAAGTCCCGGAACGCCCTGCGGGGGTCTGGAAAACGGCGTGTACTGGTCCATGGCGTTGGCGTCGGAAACGTCCGTCCAGACCAGGATCACTCCCACGGCGCCCGCCTTTTGGAATGGCGTGAGATCGCTGATCGCGGCTCGGGCCGGATGAACTTCGGCCGGGAAATGCGCGTCGGACGGATAAATTCCCCAAGGCTTGTATATTTCACCGAATTGGCGCGTATTTACCGCGAAATCGATCAAAGCGATTTTGCCTTGGAGCCCGCCAAGATCGAAGGAGGGATTGTGTCCGGCATAAACCAAGTCGGCCGAAACGCCTCCCGCGGGAGTCTGGCCGGAATAAGGAAAATAGGATGTCACCGGCGCCTGAAAGCTCTGGCCGGAAGCTGGATTGACCGTGAGCGCCCAGCGGCGCGCCTCCCAGCGCGGAAAGCTGTAATGCTCGCGCGCCACGTCCAAGCCCAGTTCTTGGAGGTGCGACGCCAGGAAATCGACGAAAGTCACGTGGGCTCTGTTGCCGGTGTATTTGGGCCCCAGCTTGGCCATCCAGACTTGCCAATCCCAAACCTCCTTTTGCGACGGCAGCAAGTTTGGACGGTAGTCAGGCACGGTTGCGCCGCGGGCGACGGGCAGCAGAGCATCGCGCCCGAGAACGCCGAGCGTCGAGGCCGAAACGGCTGTTTCCATGAAGCGGCGGCGTGAGACTGGCATCGTTGACCTCCCGTGGCGTTGCCTTCCAACGGTCTTTACCATATCGCATTTGTGCGCCTTCTGGCTCAAAGCGCGCACTATTCGATATCCTGGAACCCAGCGGTGAAATCCGCCGTATCAAGTTTGTAGCCAAAATCCATGGATCTTCGCATCGAGCACCTTTCCAAAACCTATCCCAACGGCGTGCGCGCGCTGGACGACGTTTCGTTGACCATTCCTCTCGGCATGTACGGATTGCTGGGGCCGAACGGCGCGGGCAAGTCGACGCTGATGCGCACCGTCGCGACGCTCCAGGAGCCGGACAGCGGCCAAGTGTGGCTGGGCGACATCGACGTGTTGCGCCAGAAGGACGAGGTGCGCAAGAGGCTGGGATATCTGCCGCAAGACTTCGGCGTGTACCCGAGAATTTCGGCGCAGGATATGCTGGATCACCTGGCGCTGCTCAAGGGCTTCGTAAATCGCCGGGAGCGCAAAGAACTGGTGGAGTCGCTGCTGGTTCGGACCAATCTTCAACAAGTCCGCAAGAAGGCTTTATCGGGATTTTCCGGCGGGATGCGGCAACGGTTCGGAATCGCGCAGGCGCTGATCGGGAATCCGCAATTACTCATTGTGGATGAGCCGACCGCGGGTCTCGACCCGGGTGAGCGCAACCGCTTCTACAACCTGCTTTCCGAGGTGGGCGAGAACGTCATCGTGATTCTTTCCACGCATATCGTTCAGGACGTGATGGAGCTGTGCACCAACATGGCAATCATCCACGAAGGCCGCGTTCTGTTCGCGGGCGTTCCCGAGGATGCGGTCGGTGAACTGGGCGGAAAAATCTGGCAGAAGTCCATTCAAAAGCTCGAAATGAAGGACTACGAGGAGCGCTACCGCGTGATTTCGAGCAAGCTCATCGCCGGCCATCCGCTTATCCACGTGTATAGCGGCGAGGCGCCCGGAGACGGATTCCGCCCCGTGCCGGCGGATCTGGAAGACGTCTTTTTCGCTCGCATCGCCGGGTTGCAATAAGAAGGCCGCATGCTGACCCATTTCTTCGGCTTCGAAATCCGCTACTGGCTGCGCGGGTGGATGCTGTGGATCTTTCTGCTGATCGTGGCCTTGATGATCTTTGGCGCTACGTCGACCGACCAGATCCAGGTGGGCGGGGCGCTCGAAAACACCTATCGCAACGCGCCGTTCGTCGTGGAGAATTTTTACGCCCAACACCTACCAACTGGTGTTCACCACGCCGGTAAAGAAGTTCGATTACCTGACGGGGCGCTATTTGGGTTCGGCGCTGATCGCCGTGATTCCCATGATCGGCGTGTCCATCGGAATTATCGTCGGCAAGTGGATGCCGTGGGTGGATACGGAGCGGTGGGGCGCGGTGAACTGGATGGCGCATCTCTACGGGATTCTGATCTTCGCGATTCCGAACACGCTGTTCATCGCCGCCATCATCTTCGCCATCGCGGTTCTGACGCGCAGTACGGTGACTTCCTTCATAGGCGGTCTGGTGTTGCTCACCGCTTATGGAGTGGGCCAGGCGCTGGCGTCGGACATCCAGCACGAAACCTGGGCGGCGCTGCTGGATCCGTTTGCCATCCGCACCTACGCGCTGGCGACGAAGTATTGGACCGTGGCCGAGAAGAACAGGCTGGCCATGGGGTACAGCGGCCTGCTGCTGTGGAATCGGCTGATCTGGGTGACGGTGGGAGTCGGGATCTACGCCTTTGCGTATTCGAGGTTCCGGTTCGAGGAACGGGCGGGGCGCAGCAAGAAAGTCACCCATCACGAAGAGCGGACCGCTGTAGTGGCCGTAGCGCCCCACGAGGCGCGGCAGGAATTCGGATTCGGCGCGCAATGGGCGCAGTTCTGGGGCGGCCTCAAGGTAGAGTTTTTCGGATTGGTAAAGTCCACCTCGTTCATCGTCATCACCTGCGCGGCCTTGCTGAACACAATTCCAAGCCTGGTTCTCAGCGCGACTGAGGGTTATGGCAACACATTTTTCCCGGTAACGTATCGGCTAGTGGAAATCATTCAGGGCACGCTCTATATTTTTCTTCTTGCAATGGTGACTTACTACGCCGGGGTCCTGGTCTGGAAAGAGCGCGACGCGGGCATGGACGAAATCCACGACGCTCTGCCGCACCGCGAATGGCCGTCCTACGCTTCCAAGTTGGTCGCGTTGCTGGGCGCAATATTTCTGATTGTTTGCGCGGCGATGGCGATGGGCATCTTGACACAGGTGTTCGGCGGCTATCACCGCTATCAATTCGGGCTGTGGCTTACCGAGCTGCTGGGGATGGATTTCACGACATTCGTGTTCTTCGCGGTGCTGGCGTACTTCCTGCACGTGGTTTCGCCCAACAAGTATATCGGCTACTTCATCTTCATCACCTTCGCGATCGCCAACCTGTTTGTGTGGCGGCCGCTGCACATCGCGACTCTTCTGGTGCAGTTCGGCACTCAGCCGAACACGACCTACTCCGACTTTTTCGGCTTCGCTCCGTATTGGACGAGTTGGCTGTGGTTTACGGCGTACTGGCTGGCCTTTTGCGGAATGCTCGCCGTGGCCAGCGTTCTGCTATGGCAGCGTGGCCGGGATCATGGGTGGAAGTTGCGATTGCGGAAAGCGCGGCTGCGTTTCCACGGGCCTGCTCGCGTGCTGGCTTTTGTCCTGCTGACCGCATTCGTGGGAACGGGCGCGTGGATCTACTACAACACCGAGGTGCTGAATACCATCCTAAGCGAGGATGATCGCGATCGGCTGTCGGTCGATTACGAGAAGGCCTACAAGAAATACGAGAAGCT
>JBEKHQ010000778.1:0-2567 GCA_050012195.1 Bryobacteraceae bacterium
CGCTCCCTCCGGTCCAGATCTCGAACTGGCGCGCAGCTTGTTCGAGAAACATTTGCAAGCCGGAAATCACGGTCAAGCCTTGGGCGGCGGCGCGGCGCGTGAGCGCGGTCTCTATCGGATTGTAAACCATGTCGAAGACCAGATCCGCGGGAATCCGGTCGGGGAAAAAACAGCCTTCGATACGCGGAGACATGCCCAGAGGCGTGGCATGTACCACGGCGTCGAACTTGCGTTTGTCCAGTTGTTCTCGCAGCAGAGGTTCGGCGCCGCAGGCTTTGGCGAGGGAACGCACGCGATCGGGATTGCGGCCGACGATGGAGACCTTGGCGCCGCTGTCGATCAGAGCGTAAGCGGCGCTGCGGGCGGCCCCGCCGTTGCCCACCAAAAGAACCGAGGATTTCGCGAGACGAAGCCGGCGGGCGAGCGGGACGGTGAGAGCGGCGGCATCGGTGTTGGCGCCGCGCCATTTTCCCGCCTTCTTCCAGACGGTATTCACCGCGCCGATGCGGCGGGCCAACGGCTCCACCACGTCGAGATGATGAATGACCTTCTGCTTGTGAGGAATCGTGACGCTGAAGCCCGCCAGGGGCAGCACTTCGGCCAGCGCGAAAAAATCCTTAAGCTGGGGAGGGCGCACCAGGAACGGAAGATAGACCGCGTCCAAACGATGCGCCTGAAAGGCGCGGTTATGCACGGCAGGAGAAATGGACTGGCGGACAGGGTCGCCGATGACGCCGTACACCTTGGCCGCGCGGGAGAATTTTTCGACGCGGTAAAGATTTCTCATTGTGCGGGCGCACACCTGATGCGGCGTGGTGCCCTCGGAGGCGTTGGGCGCGGCGTAGGAGAAGAGCGCGCCCCAGGCGGTGGCCAGGACGCGCGTGGGAAAGCCGGTTTCACCCATGGCGAGCACGACCAGAGGCGTGCGGGGATGCGACTTCGCGAGTCCCAGAATGCGGCTGTTGTCGGACGGCTTGCGAGCCGTGGTGACGATCTTATACGCGTCGGCGCCGATGCGCAGCATGCGCCGCAACACCGCTTCCGGCGACGGCGTTCCATCGTAGTTGTGATAGGAAAGAATCAAGAGCGTCCGGCCGCGGAAGGTGTCCAGGCGGGCGAGCACATGTTCGGCGGTTTCAATCTCGATGTCGACTGCGCTGGCGCCCGCGTCGACGGCGTTGCTGAGAATGCGGATCTGATCCTCGATGCTGCCGTTGAATTTTCCGTGATTCTGATGCCGGCGGCAGGTTGCGAGCACGGTACACTCGCCATGCGCCGCGAGGAATTTGCGAATGACGGCCAGGCCTTGTTCGGGCGCAGGCAGATAGTCCAACCGGAACTCGAAGAAAGATTCGCCCGCGTTCGCCTCGCGCCGCGCGTGCTCGAGCAACTGTTGGGGCTCGGAAAAACCCATGGCGATGCAGATGCGCGGGAGCGAGTTTATCTGCGGCATGTATGCGTGAGTGGGAATCAGGATACCACAGGGACGAGCGGGGCAGAGTTCGGGAATCGACAAACCGATTCGCGGAAACTCAGCCTCTACTTTTTGTCGGACGCGGCGGCGCTGAAATCGGCCATGCCGACGTGCAGGATGGTGGGCAGCTCGCCCGTGCGCGCGGACGGCGAGGGCTTCGGCGGCGCAACCTCGATCCAGCTTCCGAAAACGCGCCCGCCGAACGCTGCCAGAGCGGTGTACTCTCCGATCATGGTGTCCATCGGATCGTAGGGATGCTCGCTCAGAAGATAATTGCGGAACGTGCGTGCGCCGTCGGTGGATCGCGCCAGAACAACGTCCACGGCCTTATTGGCGGGGTCGCGACGGCGATCGTAGAAAATCACATTCACCGCGCCGGATGTTGGGTCCACGGCCAACCATTGGAATAGCTGATCGGCGCCGTTGTGCACGGGGTCGGAATTGACCCGGACTACGGAGCCCCAGGTCTTGCCGGCATCCATCGAGGACAGGCAGAAGATATCAACGTCGCCATTGCGGTAATCGTTCCAGGCAACGTGCAACTGGGCGGGGCCGCCATTCTTATCCGGCGCCATGTCGATTTGCGGATAGCCGTTGGCATGATCGGCGTTGAAGACCATGAAATTCGACGGCCCCGCCGTGGTGATGTCGCGGTTGCGCGAAAAGGTTTTGCCGCCATCGTGCGAGACCGTGTAAACGATATGGCCGCGATCGCTCCAGATCGCATGCAGCGCGCCGTCGGGCGTAACGGCACCGCTGAAACCCTGCACGGTTCCCTCGTCGTCGCGCGGCCCGCCGGGGCGATCGCTGATCCGCAAGGGCGCCGACCAAGTGAGCCCGCCGTCGGTGGAGCGAGAGGAGAGGATCAACGAATCGGCGGTGCGGTCCTCGGTCCACGCGATGTATAGATTGCCGGCGTATGGGCTTTTGGCTTGAGTGTCGGCGACGATGTACGGTTTATCCTCGAAAGGAATGCCAGGCCCTTCGGCATGCTCGATCACGGGGATGCTGTGGGGTTCCCAGGTCTTTCCGCCATCGAGCGAACGGCGGATCTGAATGCTGTTCCGCTTGGGATTGTGTCCCCAATATCTCC
>JBEKHQ010000779.1:0-4038 GCA_050012195.1 Bryobacteraceae bacterium
CTTTCCGTCTGCCCGTACATGATCGTCATCTCGGGGCAGTGCATTTCATACACCACCCGTTTCATAATTTCGATCGGACAAGGCGCGCCCGCCATCACGCCCGTTCGCAGCGAGCTGAAGTCGATCCGTTGGAATTCGGGATGCTCCAGTTCCCCGATGAACATAGTCGGAACCCCATAGATCGTGGTCGCCCGAGCTTCTTGAATCGCTTGCATCGTCGCCAGCGCATCAAACGTCGGCGCGGGGAGAATAAGCGTGGCGCCACTTACTACCGACACCAGCGTTCCGCCGACGCATCCGAAACAGTGATACAAAGGCACGGGCGCGCAAATTTTGTCCCTCGCCGTAATCTTCATGCCCGCCTGAACCACCGTCGCGTTGTTCAATAGATTTCGATGCGTAAGCAGCACTCCTTTCGGCGAACCCGTGGTGCCGGAAGTGTATTGAATGTTCGTAACGTCGTCCGCCGCGATACGCTCCGCCGGAATGTGCGTCCCCCCCGCCAACATCCGCTCCCACGATTCGGCGCCAAAATAGATCACGTGCTCCAGCGGCAACGTCGCTCCAGCCATCGATTCTTCCAGGATCGCCCGATAATCGGAACGTCCGTCCCGCTCCCACAGAAACAGCGCTTTCATGCCCGACTTCCGCAACACGAACGCGAGCTCGTAGGCGCGATACGCCGGGTTGACGTTGACCAGCACCGCCCCGATTCGCGCACACGCCAGATGCACCAAAATCCACTCGACGCAGTTGGTCGACCATACGCCGACCCTGTCGTGCGCTCTAAGCCCTAGCCCGGCCAGCCCGCGCGCCGTCCGTTCCACTTCCTCTGAAAGCCGCCGAAATGTGAGCCGAGCGTTCTGATGTCGGACGATCAGCGCATCCTGGTCTGGAAATCGCAGCGCCGTCTTTTGAAAAGCCTCCGAGATCGTCTCGGCACTCAACGGAGCGTCGGGGCCTTTGGAATAACTCAACATAGAGAACCCTCCAAATCTGCGTTTCAGTGTATAACACTAGGTTATGACTCCACGGATTTCCTTTGCGCTCGTTCTCGTTTGCACGGTTTCCTTCGCCGCGTCGGCCAAGCGATTCACGCTCGAACAAATCATGAGCGCGCCCTTCCCTAGCGACCTTACCGTCGCGCCGAATGGCGGAGCCGTGGCTTGGGTTCTCGATCAACATGGTGTCCGCAACATCTGGGTCGCCGAAGCGCCCGATTACAAAGGCCGCCGGCTCACGAATTACCACGCCGACGACGGCCAGGAGATCGCGCAAATCGTCTGGACGCCCGACGGCCGTTCCATCGTCTTCGTCCGCGGCGGCGATTTCGAAATGCTGCGCGAAGATCCGAACCCAGCCAGCCTTACGCAAGGCGTGGAACAGGATATCTGGATCGCCCCGCTCGCCGGCGGCTCTCCGCGCAAATTAGCGGAAGGAAATTCGCCCGCCGTTTCGCCCAACGGCGATCGCGTCGCGTTTCTTCACAAAGGCGAGGTTTGGTCCGTCGCATTCGATGAAACGGCGAAGCCCGCGCAATTGATCCACGCCAAAGGTCACGCCGACGAGCTTCACTGGTCTCCGGATGGCGCCCGCCTCGCGTTCGTCACCAACCGCGGCGACCACGCCTTCATCGCCGTTTACAATGACGCCGCCCCGAGCCTCGTCTACCTCGCCCCCAGCGTTGATCGCGATTCCAACCCAGTCTGGGCCCCCGATGGAAAGCGGATCGCCTTCCTCCGCATCGCCGCCTCCAGCCGCGCCTTCTCCTTCGGCCCGGTCCGCGCTGCTCAACCTTGGTCTATCCTCCTCGCCGATGCTTATTCCGGCCAGGGCCGCGAACTCTGGCGCGCTTCCGAGGGCCCGGGCAGCGCGTTCCACTCCATGGTCGCCGACAGCCAGTTGCTCTGGGGCGCGGGCGATCGTATCGTCTTTCCATGGGAACGCACCGGATGGATGCACCTTTACTCCGTCTCAACTCTCGGCGACGTCCCAACTCCGCTCAACGCGAATGGCGAATATGAAATCGAGCACGTATCGCTATCCAGCGACGGACGCGCTGTCTTGTTTTCTTCTAACCAAGACGATATCGACCGCCGGCACCTCTGGCGCGTCTCCGTCACTGGCCAGAACCTGACTCCCGTCACACAAGGGGAAGGCATCGAGTGGTCCCCGCTCGAAACCAGCGACTCCCGCGCATTCGTTATGCTTCATTCGGATGCCAGAAACCCGGCCCGCGCAGCAATCAAGATCGAAAACGCAAACGTTCGCGATCTCGCGCCCGAATCAATTCCGCCCGAATTCCCGGCCGCCGCGCTTGTAACCCCGCAACCAGTCATTATCTCCGCCGCCGACGGCATGCCCATCCACGGCCAGGTTTTCCTGCCTCCCGATCTGGCGCCCGGCCAAAAGCGCCCCGCCCTGATATTTTTCCATGGAGGCTCCCGCCGCCAGATGCTCCTCGGCTGGCATTACATGGACTACTATCACAACGCCTACGGGATGAACCAGTATCTGGCTAGCCTGGGCTACATTGTCCTCGCCGTCAATTACCGAAGCGGCATCTCGGCGCCGGCCTGTACCTGCGCGGCCGTCCTGATGTCGATCCCCAGCGCATCGGCCTGTGGGGCGGCTCCTACGGCGGCTATCTCACCGCCCTTGGACTCGCCCGCGCATCCGACCTCTTCGCGGCGGGCGTCGATTTTCACGGCGTCCACAATTGGAACAACGCCATATCCAACTTCGTCAGCGCCTATAACCCCGGCAAAGATGTCGATGCCGCTCGAATCGCCTTCGAATCCTCACCCCTCGCATCGGTCAGCACCTGGCGCTCTCCAGTGCTGCTGATCCACGGCGACGATGACCGCAATGTACCGTTCCACGAGTCCGTTCTGCTCGCAGAAGCGCTGCGCAAGCAGCACGTCGATTTCGAGGAGTTGATCTTCCCCGACGAAATCCATGGCTTCCTGACTGAAAAACGCTGGCTCGAAGCCTATCACGCCGCCGCCGAGTTCTTGGACAAGCACCTGCGCCGTCAGCCCTGATACCGGCAGCGCGCCACGGCTTTCTTCCAGCCCGCGTAAAGACTCTCACGCTGGTCCGCGTTCATCGCGGGTTGGTACACTTTTTCAGCCCGCCAGAATTGTTCCACCTCGCCGAGACTCCTAAAGAAACCGGTCGCGAGTCCCGCCAAATATGCCGCCCCCAATGCCGTGGTTTCCGCATCCACTGGACGCACAATCGTCCTGCCGATGATATCGGCCTGGAACTGCATCAGAAAATCGCTCGCGGCCGCTCCTCCGTCCACGCGAAGTTCCTTCAGCTTCTCCCCGCTGTCCGCTTCCATGCACTCCACCAGTTCCCTGGTCTGGTACGCGATCGCTTCGAGCGCCGCCCGCGCGATCTCCGCCCGCCCCGTTGCCGCCGTAATTCCCGTCAGCGTCCCTCTCGCCGCCGAATCCCAATGCGGCGCCCCCAAGCCGACGAATGCCGGTACGAAATAAACACCGCCCGTGTCCGCGATGGTCTGCGCCAGTTCCCCGCTCTCCGCGGCTGTTCGGATAATACCCAGCTTGTCTCGCAGCCATTGGATCCCCGCCCCCGCGATGAAGATGCTGCCCTCTATCGCGAACTGCGATTCGTCGAGTGACGCCGCGCGAGTAGCCAGCAGACGGTTCGCCGATACCGGCCGCCGCGATCCCGTGTGCATCAGAGCAAAGCACCCCGTCCCGTAAGTATTCTTCGACAGCCCCGCATGAAAACAGGCTTGCCCGAACAAGGCTGCTTGTTGATCGCCCGCAATCCCCGCAATCGGAATCTCCGCCCCGAAATGTTCGCCCGCAGTCACTCCCACGATGCAACTCGAGGGAACAATCCGCGGCAACATCGCGCGAGGCACGCTCAGAGTCTCCAGCAGTTCGGAGTCCCATTCGCCGCGCTCCAGGTCCATCAGCATCGTCCGCGACGCGTTCGAATAATCCGTGACATGCACCGCCCCGTTAGTCAGTTTCCAAATCAGCCAAGTATCCACCGTGCCGA
>JBEKHQ010000780.1:0-2555 GCA_050012195.1 Bryobacteraceae bacterium
CCTTGCGCCGCGGCCTTTCGACGGCCACGCAAACGTCCTCTTTCTCCGAATCTTTCGCCTATATTCTGAAGAACAAGAAAACCTTCCTTTGTCATAATGTCGGGTTTGGTTTGCTTTCCCTCATTTCCTACGGTGCCGCTGCATGGGTGCCGGAATTCTTCCGCCGCGTGTACCATTGGGACATTCCTCGGATCGGTTTGGTCTACGGCTCGATGGTCGCGATTTTTGGCGTACTCGGGATCGTGGGCGCGGGCCGCCTCGCCGACGCGGTTCGAGCGCGGGGCACGCTGCAAGCCAATATGCTGCTGGGCGTGATCATCGCGCTCTTGTGGATTCCGTTTCAGTTCCTGCTGTATCTGGCGCCCAACGCCTCCTGGGCGGTGCTTTGGCTCGCGCCTACCTGCATATTCGCCGCCGCTCCATTCGGCATTTCGGCGGCCGCCATTCAGCAGATGATGCCGCCGTTAATGCGCGGCCAGGCTTCGGCGGTTTATCTGTTCATCCTCAATCTCATCGGACTCGGATTGGGACCCAGCGCCGTCGCCATGTGCACGCAATATTTGTTCAAGCGCGACGCCGCCGTGAACTATTCGCTGTTGGTGGTTTCGGTCACCGCGTCTCTACTAGCCGCCCTGCTGCTTTGGAATGGGCTGAAGCCCTTCCTGAGGAGTCTGGACAACTTGAACCTCTGGGTGGCCGAGGACCGGGCCAAAACCGGACGCGCTTGAACGCGCATGGCCGAGCGGCTCCCTTACCTGGCCACGCAAATTGCGGCGTCTTACGACGGGATCAAGGGCATCCCGGTTTCTATCCTGCTCGATAACGTTCGTAGCCTCTACAATGTCGGCGCGTTTTTTCGCACCGCGGATGCCGGCGGTTGCGAAAAGCTCTATCTGTGCGGAATCACCGGCCAGCCGTCCAAGCCCGGTATCAAGAAAACCGCGCTGGGCGCCGAAGACAGCGTACCTTGGGAATACGCCGCCGAACCTCGCGCGCTGTTGGAGCGGTTGCACGAGACGGGCTGCGAGATTGCCGCGGTGGAAACCAGCCTGACCGCAGTTGACCTGTTCGACTGGCAGCCGCGCTTCCCGGTGTGCGTCCTTTTCGGCCATGAAGTGGACGGTCTTCGGCCGGAGTTGCTGGCGCTCTGCGACACTTTCGTCCGCATCCCGATGCTGGGCCGCAAGCATTCGCTGAACGTGGCGACCGCGGGCGGTGTTGTGATTTACGAGCTTCTGCGGAAATACCGGCGGATGGTGGACAGTGCGAGAATGAATCGATGAAATTTCCACCTTCGCGGTTCTCGTTCTTTGCGCGCCTTGCGGCCATCGCCGGGGCGTGCGGCTGCTTGCCGGCGCAAGGCCCTCCCACCATGTTTCCCCCGGTTCGAGGCATCCACGAGATGGTGGGCGCAGCCAACAATTTCGAAGTCGAAGCTGGATTCCGCATCCTGACACAGGGCGGTAACGCCGTGGACGCGGGCGTCGCGGGCGTGCTCGCGGCCAGCGTCACCGAACTGAGCCGCTTCGGCATCGGCGGCGAAATGCCTTTGCTGATCAAGATGGCGGGCCAGCCGCCCATTGCCATTAGCGGCGTGGGAGTGGCGCCTGCCAAAGCCACAGTCGAGTTCTACGAGCATCGCCGGCTGGAGCCCTGGGAAGACGCCGTCCACATGCCGCCTGTGCCGGGGCAGGGCATTCTCTCCGCGATCACGCCCGGAGTATTCGATGGATTGATCCTGGCGCTCCAAAAATACGGGACGAAGTCTTTCGCCGAAGTGGCCGCGCCCGCGATTGAATACGCGGAACAAGGATTTCCGATGCCCGAGGAATTCGGTGGAATGCTGGCCAGCCGCAGTTATGAGGGTGTCATGGCGCTGTGGCCGGATTCGATGAAGTTCTTCTACCCGCAAGGCTCGGCCACCCCGATCGGGGAAGTCTTCCGCGAACCGATGCTCGCCAACACCTACCGTGAGCTGGCCGCGGCCGAGAAGAAGGCGAAAGGCAAGCGGGCCGACAAGCTGCGCGCGGTGCGCGACCTGTTCTACAAAGGTTCGATCGCCAAACGGATCGCCGAAGCCTCGGAGAAGGATGGAGGGCTGATCCGCTACGAAGACCTCGCGAATTTTCACGCGGACGAGGAGCAACCGAAGGTAGGGACTTATCGCGGCTACGAAGTCTACAAGCCCGGTTTCTGGACGCAGGGTCCGGTGATGATCGAAGCGCTGAACATCCTGGAAGGCTTCGATTTGAAATCCATGGGCCACAACAGTCCCGAGTACCTTCACACCCTGGTGGAAGCGGTGAAGCTCGCGTTTGCAGACCGGGATCAATACTACGGGGATCCTAAGTTCAGCAAGATTCCGGAACAGATCCTGTTGTCGAAGGACTATGCAGCCGAGCGGCGCAAGCTGATCGACCCCAAGCGCGCCTCCATGGAGCATAGGCCCGGAAATTTGGGTTCGCCCGCGACATTACCCACTACCGCGACCGTCGCCGTCCCGGTGAATGACACCACTTGCGTCAATGTGGTGGACCGGATGGGGAACGCGTTCA
>JBEKHQ010000781.1:0-2554 GCA_050012195.1 Bryobacteraceae bacterium
TTGCCCGTGCCGGGAGGCCCGATCAGCAGAACGCCCTTGGGAATCCGGCCGCCCAGCTTCTGGAACTTCTGAGGCTCGCGAAGAAACTCGATGATCTCGGCCAGCTCTTCCTTGGCTTCTTCCACCCCGGCGACATCCTTAAACGTGACCTTCTTCTGCTGCGAGGAGTGCAGGCGGGCGCGGCTCTTCCCGAAACTCAGCGCCTTATTGCCGCCGCTCTGCATCTGCCGCATCATGAAAATCCAGAAAGCCAGCAAAAGCACGAAGGGTATGGCGTTGATCAAAATCGAAACCCAGCCGCCACCCGCTTCCTTGTTGTAGTGGATGTCCACGCCATGTTGCAGCATGGCGTCGTCCAGGTTCTGATGATTGTTGGGTATGACGGCGTGCAGATCCTGGTCGTCGTCCTTGTATTTCCCGTGCAGGTCGTTTCCCGTAATGGTGACCGACTTGATCTTGCCCGCGTTCACGTCGTTCATCAGGTTGGTGAAGGAGAGCTGCGCGTCGGGACGCGCCTTGGTGGTGTGGACCAAGGTCCAAAACAATACCACCGCCATGATGATGACCACCCAGAATACCGCGGTCTTGATATTAGAATTATTCATGCAGTCTCCCTACTCACCGATAACAACCCACTACGTTAGACGTAGCCGCCACGATCATCGATTCGAACTTCCGGCATCGGACTCGTCCACTCGAAGGACCACACTGGTGGAAGGGTCGGCCGCAAACTCGGCTGCGGCTCCAAAGCGTCTAACCCAAAGGACAACTCCATTATAGGTAATAATCGGCCAATTCCTGCGTTCCCACAAGGGTACGCGGGCTTCCTGGAAGAGGAATTTGATCTTTTCTTGTTTGGATTGTCCCACTCTTCGATACTGATCACCAGGTCTCCAGTTTCGGAGTTCCAGCCCGGAGGGGGCGCCGCCCAGCGAGCGAACCCGCTGCCAGTCCAGCTCATCCACCACTGTAGCATAGGGTTCCGGGCGGTCCGATTTCTCTAGAACCTGCAATGTGATACGAGTGGCGCTGCCGGGCAGTTCCGTCGATCCTGGCGCCAGGAGCGGAAGGGAAAAATCGCGCTCCCCCGTGTTTCGGCTGAGTGGCGCGAAGCGAATCCATTCGAACGAGCGGAACACATCCAATCCGGGAAGCTGGGCGCGATCGTGCCCGTCTGTGGAGTGCGCCATTTGGAGGATTCGCTCCACGTGAGCGAACTCGATTTGGCGGAGGTCGCCCTTAGCCTGTTCGATGGCTCGGCGTACGATGCGGCGGGCAAGAGCGCGCGGCACGCCGGTAACCTCTGGGGAGGTGAGGAAAACCGGCGGCCCTTGCACGGCGGGCGGCCCGCGGCGCGACAGTTCACCGTCCCAATACATCTCTTCGTCCCGCGCGAGCGTGGCCAGATTCGCCAGCGCTTCGTCCAAGCGCGGATTGAAGGACGCGCGCAGCAGCGGCAGCACTTCATGACGGAGGTGGTTACGGGCATAGGAACGGTCCTGATTGGTGCTGTCCTCGCGCCATTCGATGCCGTGCGCCTTAAGCCATTCTTCGATTTCCGGGCGCGACGATTCCAGCAGCGGTCGCACCAGGCCCTCGCGCGTCACGGGCCTAATCCCGGCCAGCCCAGCCAAGCCGGACCCGCGCAGAACGCGAAATAGCACGGTTTCGGCCTGATCGGATCGAGTATGCCCGGTGGCCACGCGATCCACTTGCCCCCGGCGGATGAGCTCCGCGAAAAAACCATGGCGAGCCAGCCGCGCCGCCTGCTCCAGGTTGTCAGCCGAGGGGAGAACCTTAGCCTCCCGGAGCTCGAAAGGCAGGCCGCACTCGGCGGCGAGTTGGCGGACGAAGCGGGCGTCCGCGACGGATTCCGCGCCACGGATGCCGTGCTCGACATGCACGACGGTGACCGTCAGATTCCAGCGGGGCGCCAATTCGCGCAAGGCATGCAGGAGGAAGACCGAATCGGCGCCGCCGGAGACCGCGACGGCCACGCGATCGCCGTCGCGAAACATCTGGTGGCGGGAGATGAATTCGGCAATCCGATCCAGGAGTTCGTCCGGCATTCCGTCCGAATGATACGATGCGGGGGAGCGCAACGCAACGGGTTCGTTCGAGGATTTATTGGCCGTCTCGGGCTGTATTGGGAGTTTGGACTGGCTTCAATCGCCGATAGAGGCGCCACCACTGTGATTCCGCCACCAGGGAAAAATTGGTGGACAGGTATGATTGGTAAGCCTCGAAAAGAAACCGATCGGTGGTTTCATGCGTGGAACGATACTTGGGCGTCATCACAATGCCGGCGTCCCCGAACATTCTCTTGTCGGACGGCAGATGATCACGCGATATATTGTTCCCCAGTAGAAACCAGATGCTGCCTCCATAGGGAGGCCGCCTCAAGAGAGCATAGGAAAACGGATTGTGAAAGCCAAGAGTTGCGACGCTTTCGTTGTCGCCGGAATATTTCTTCAGCAGGGCAATGCCATCGTTCAAATAAGCGGTGTAGAAATGTCCATTTTCCAGGCGGCCGGGTTCATCAGGCTGATTACCG
>JBEKHQ010000782.1:0-2551 GCA_050012195.1 Bryobacteraceae bacterium
GTATCTGGTCACGGGCCTGATTACCGCGTCGGGTGGCGCCTGGAACGCAAGCATCGTCGCCGAGTATTTCCACTTCAAAGGACAAGTGCTGTCCACCTTCGGCCTGGGCGCCGAGATCAGCTCGGCCACCGACGCGGGAAATTTCGCCGTTCTTCTTTTGTCGACCATCGTGATGGCGACTCTGGTTGTCTCGGTGAATCGACTGGTGTGGCGTCCACTGTACCGTCGCGCCGAGACGCGCTATCGTCTGGAAGCCTGATTTCCCGGTGTGCGTCTCACGTCGCGTTAGATCGGATTCCACCAGCCAGCCTGCCGCATCTCAGCAATGTCCACGTTTCGACCGAGTGGCGAGCCCGCATGCCGCCAGCCGATTATCGACAGAGTCGATCTCATTTCGCCGCCCGCGAGCGCGCCCGCATTCGCCCACATTAGCGTCTGTGCAGGCCGTTGTTGAAATAAGCAAATAGTTGCAGCGCAAGATCCGTGAGTACATTCTCGACGATCGACACATGCTCGCGCACTTGACGCTCCAACATGCTGGGAGGCACGATCGGAAATACCCCGCGATGTGCGGCGTCATTGCGCGCATCTACCAGACTGTCGATATTGGCTGCAGCCCGGCTTATGTCCCCGGAGTCGAGGCCAAATCCGTCGTAACCGGCTTCGAGAGCACGCCAGGTCATCTGGTTGAGCTCGCCACGGCGGTTGATCGGCCTGATCTGAGCACGTCTACTAAGAAGTGAGGCAAACGGGTCTGCCGCGCCGATCATGTCAAAATTGACCGCCGCTCTAAAACGAGCTAAGTCCTCTTGATTGCGCCATTGAAGTAGCCGCGGTGAGACTTCGCCCCAGCCGAGTTTCATCCTGTTGACATGTTTGATGACACAGGCAGATATATCCTTAACGCCGCCTTCGAGCTGAGCATACGCAAGAACGGTTAAAGCCGATAGACGAGGGTATCGGCGTCAATGCTCCTCGCCTTAATCGCGGCGAGGGTGCTGATACGGGTGTCGTAGCGTGCGTTAACGGCGCTTTCGAACGGGGACATTACTAGTCAAACTCGGCAGCTTCTGCTCGAAAACTCTTCGGACTTCCGCAATTCTCCTATGAAGTCGCGGAACCGCGTTCGCACCGGGTCCAACATTCTCTCTGAAATCCTCGTTCTCGTGTCCTACCGCCTCGTCCAGAATGCGCTTCGCGACGTCTGAGCTGGCCTCTCTTAAGCGATCGATCAAGGGCAAGAGTCCCATGGTCACGGCGTCGTAATAAGCAGGGGCGAGGCCCCCCAATGCCCGGTGGCCCTTGTGCTTTACGAAAGCCTCATCTCCGAACTTTTCCGCAAGGACCGCAAAAAGCCCGTTAAACGCTTCTTCCTCCGCTGGGTAGTCGAAACTGATCCTCTTCTTTACAACCGCTTCACTAAATTCATCCAACCAGTCAGAAATACTACCCTTATAAGTGTCTAATGAAACCTTTAGCGCGAAGAAGCGAAGCGCCAGGTCCTGTCGCCCCAGGCGCTGATTCGCCTGATCGGAGAGGGTGTCCGTTACCTCTTGGAATCCCGAGTGCCTGGTACACTTACCGAGAAAGGAGAGGAACATCTCACCGGGTTCACCAACGATCCTCCTCAACGAGTCGCGCCACATCGAACACGTACTGTTCCACATGCAGCCGCCCGCCTCCTTCAGAGCCGCCACCGTCAGCCCTGTTCAAGGGCCAAGGGACTCGGCCTTCGCTCCACCGTCGCCGCGGGCATACAATGCGGCGCACGTTCCACTAAGATAGTTAGTCGGCCGCTCAAGCCGATAAGCCCGCGTTTTACGAATAGGCCGCACACGCACTATGCCGAAACTCCAGCTCACGCTGGCCTGCTGGAATTACGATCGAACGCGCGCGTTGCTCGAGGGCCGCGTCACTGTCGACGGCGTGGATCTGAATTATCTCAACCTGCCGGTGGAAGAGACCTTCTTCCGCATGCTGCGCCATCAAGAATTCGACGTGGCGGAAATGTCGCTCTCGTCGTATACGCTGTCGCTCTTCCGCCAGAATCCTCCGTTCATCGCGATCCCGGTCTTTCCGTCGCGCATGTTCCGGCATTCCTGCATCTATATTCACGCGGGCAGCGGGATTCGCGAACCCCACCACTTGATTGGCAAACGCGTCGGCAGTCCGGAGTATCAGATGACCGCGCCAGTTTGGATTCGCGGCATCTTGAGTGACCAGTACGGCGTGCCCGTCACCAGCCCTTCCTACTTCACCGGAGGCGA
Source organism: Bryobacteraceae bacterium (assembly GCA_050012195.1). Classification (GTDB taxonomy): domain Bacteria; phylum Acidobacteriota; class Terriglobia; order Bryobacterales; family Bryobacteraceae; genus Palsa-89. The sequence continues at coordinate 2,268 of JBEKHQ010000782.1, forward strand.
GGAGCAGCCTGGCCGCACGGAAAAGATCGCGCTTTCTCTGCCGCCCGATTTTCGCGTGCAACCGATTCCCGCCGCCAAAACGCTTTCGGAAATGATCGCCACCGGCGAAATAGACGCGCTCTACACCGCGCGCGCCCCATCCTCATTCACCCCTGCCGCGGGCCCAGGTTCCGGTAATGTCCGCCGGCTCTTTGAAGACTACCAATCCGTGGAGCGCGACTATTATCTGAAGACCAAAATCTTTCCGATCATGCACGTCGTCGTGATTCGCCATGATGTTTACG
>JBEKHQ010000783.1:0-2545 GCA_050012195.1 Bryobacteraceae bacterium
GCCGACGAACACGGAAACGGCGCGGTGATAGAGGGTACGGCCTTTCTGCTCCGTGGAGAAGCGATACACAACGGACGCGACCAGGCACAGCGAAGTTGCCAGCAGCACTTCCGTGGTCGAAAGAATTAAACCGCTCTCGAACAACAGGTGAGTGCTCACAAGACTGACGGCGACTTCGACCAATACGAATGCAACCGCCCGCGCCGCGACCAACTGCGTCGCGATCAACACCGTGACGCTGGTCGCCAGAAGCATCGCTAGCCACAGCATCCAAGGCGGCACGGGCGCCAGGAACTTGTGCTCCAGCAACGTCCGGATTACGTTGGCATGAACCTCGACGCCAGGCGTGCTCCACTTGTCGCCGCTGAACTGCGTGAAGAACGGCGTCGCCCGGCGATCCTCTCGCGAATCGGTTCCCACCAGCACGATTTTCCCGCCCACCCACTTGCGCAGCTGGTCCATCTTGCCCGCCTTCGCGGCAGCTTCGAAGTCGGCCAGCGAGACGCTCGGAAAGGTGTCGGGCGGCCCCGCGAAATTGATATACATGGCGCGGTCCGGCGTAAGCGGAACGGTATAGCCGTCGAAAATCAGCTTGCCGTGCTGGAATTCGGCGTCTTTTCCGACGGCTTTTTCGGCGACACGCAGCGCCAGGGAACGATGCGGCGGAGGATCGTTGGGATTCGCGGAGGGCGCTTCGATGAGTTCTTGCTTGCGGACGAAATCGTCGGCGTCCGCGGTCAGGTTTGCAAAGCCGTCCAACCCGAGAGCGGCGGACATCATGTTGATGGGAATTCTTTGCGCGTCCGGATTCGTGTTCAGCGTCGAGGCATAGCCGCACACCACCGGTATGGGGGAGGTGCTCACCGCCTCGCCCAACTGCCGGTCAAAGTCGGGTTCCCACTTGTCCACCGGGATGCCGAACGCCAGATCCAGGCCGATCACCTTGGCTCCGGCTGCGCCCGCCGCTCGGATCGCGTTCGCATAATGCTGGTGCCAGAACATCCTCAGTTCCTTGAAGGTGTCGTCGGTTTTCTGATCGGCCAGCAAAAGGACGATGTTCGAAATCACGGGACGCCGCCCCAAAATGTCGCGCGCGACAAAATGGGCGTCGTAGCCCTTCAAGTTGAGAATTTGAAAAAACCGGAGCGCGCTCAGCGACCACGCCCCCACCGCGCTGCCGATCGCGATGACGGCGCACACCGCCCAGTGCCTCCACTTCCTCTTCATGCTAACCTGCATCTTACTACGTCTGTCCTGCCCGGCCGCGCTTAAGTTGTGACCAGAGTTTCTACATTCCGGATTCTCGCCGTGGGGCTCCTCGGCGCTATCGCCGCGCTTGCCCAAACCACGCAAGGTCTCATCTCCGGACAATTGATCGACAACGTGACAGGCCGTCCCATTGCCGCCGCGAGCGTGCTCTACGAGAGCGCGGTCAGCAATCTGGCCGGCGCATCCATGAGCGATTCCTCGGGCTATTATTATTTGCCTTTGCTTTCGCCCGGTTTCTATCGGGTACGGGTCACGGCGCCCGCGTATCAATCGCAGGAGGTGCAGGAACTGGAACTAACCGTGGCCGCGCGAGTGGAGCTTAACTTCCGCCTGCGGCCACTCAACGATGTTTGGGAGTCTGGCGAGTATAAGAGCGTCTTCCTGCCAGGCACGAAAACAATCGTGACTTTTTACGGCCCGGACGTAGACCCCAGCAAATCGGGGTCCTTCGAAGCGACCAAGGGCCGCCGGGAGTCGCTCGAATCCACCGTTTCGGAAGTGATCGATTCCGACGAGATCAACAATCTTCCGCTCTCCGGCCGCGATGTCTACGCGATGCTGGTGACGCTGCCCGGGGTGACGTCGGACGCCGCCACCGGCCGCGGCCTTGGACTTTCGATCAACGGGCAGCGGCCCTCGTCATCTAATTTCCTGTTGGATGGCCTGGAGAACAACAATTACCTGATCACCGGACCGCTGACCACGCTGGCGCCGGAAGCCATCCAGGAATATCGCGTGTCCATAAACAACTTCTCGGCCGAGTTCGGACGAACGTCGGGCTTCATCGCCAATGCGATCACGCGCGCGGGCAGCGATCAATTCCACGGGGATGCGTACTTCTATCTGCAAAACGACGCGTTGAACGCGGACTCCTTCCAAAGGAACCTCGCCAGCCAGGCGCGCACACCCGACCACCAGTCCGAGCCCGGATTCGTGCTAGGAGGGCCGATTCTGCGTAATCGGCTGTACTTCTCGAGCGCCTACGATTACTTCCGCAGCGGCAGCCAGGCCGATCCTTACACCTACCTTTTCCCGACCCCGTCCTTTCTCACCGAGTTCACGGCTCCCAATTCGCTCGCGCGGCAGTTGCTGACGGAATTTCCCACCCCTGCCCCGGCCAGCAGCCCTGGATTGACGGCGCAGATGACGCTCGCCGCGCCGGTGGCGATTCAGCGCACGCAGGCGATTCAGCGCTTCGACTACACCACGCCCGACGGCAAAGATCACGCCACGGCCCGGCTTCTGGTCAATCAGCTCGACGAGCCCGACTTCATCT
>JBEKHQ010000784.1:0-2537 GCA_050012195.1 Bryobacteraceae bacterium
CGTGCAGACGTTTCCGAGAATCATGAACGTGGCCGTTCGCCGATTCCAGCATTCTCCGGTGTTCGGGCAGGCCGCGCTCTCGCACACCGTGTGCAGATTGAGTTCCCGCACCAGGCGTTTCAACTCATGGTAGTTATCGCCGGCCGGGGCGGGCGCCCGCAGCCAAGCCGGCCGTTCCGCGGGAACGCTAAGGGAAACTAACACTAATTCCATTCTATAGCCCCGCCGACGCGATTCGGTCCTCGAGAATGAGGTGGCCGTCGAAAGTCTTCCATTCAGGCTCGCGCGACGCCGCATCCTCAATCGCCTTCCTGGGGACAAGCCCGACGGTCTGGGTGCCCGCGACAGCGACGCCGTGGCGATCCGCCAACTCGCGCACTGTGTTCAGAACACGATCAATCGGCGTGCGTTCGAAATCGGTCAAATTCATCGATACTTGCACGCATCCGCGGCTCGGCAACGCCACTCCCATCGCCTTTACCGCCGCGAGCCCACCCGAGGAAGCGCGAATCCGCCGAGCGATCGCCCGGGCAACGCCGAGATCCTCGGTGTTTAGATTGACGTTAAAAGCGATCAACAGCGGACGCGCTCCCAGGATGCTCGCTCCGGCGCTCGGATGGAGATCCGGACCGCCCCAATCCGGCGGCAGCGCGGGGCTCTCGAATCCGCCGCGTCGGACGTTCTCGAGCGGAGCGCGCTCCGGACTCCGAGCCGCTGCTTCGTAAAAGTACACCGGCACTCCCAATCGCTCCCAAACCGCCTGGCCAACGCGGCGCGCGATGCCGGCACACTGCTCCATGCCGGCGCCGCGCAGTGGAACGAAGGGCACGACATCCGCGGCGCCGATCCGAGGATGGACGCCCTTGTGCAGCCGCAGATCGATTCGCTCCACCGCTTCCGCAATGCCTCGAAACGCGCCCTCGGCAACGGCTTCCGGAGATCCGGCGAAAGTAATAACCGCTCGGTTGTGGTCCGGGTCCATCTCGGACCGAAGAACGAATGCGCCCGGCGCGGACGCGATAGCCCTCTCGATCGCGTTCACGGTAGTCGCATCCCGTCCTTCCGAGAAATTCGGAACGCATTCGATCAATGGACTGGTAATCAACGGGCCGGCCACTTCACCTCGGATCGCTCCACCAGCACTACCCCGCTCTGCATCACCAGTTCCACCAGATTTACTCCAAAGTGATAGGGTATCTCGCGGTAGTCAGGGACGCTGAGAAGCAGCAGATCCGCGCTCTTGCCGATCTCCAGCGAGCCAATGCTGGAAGCGCGGCCGATCGCATGCGCCGCGTTCACCGTGGCGGCCGTGACCGCTTCAGCCGCGCTCATATGCATGCTCCGGCAAGCCAGGGCGATCATCATCAGTATATTCTGGGACGGGCTGGTCGCTGGGTTGTAATTGGTCCCGAGTGCTACTGCCGCGCCACTGTCGATGAGCATTCTAGCCGGAGGGTATCGCTCCAACGCCAGGTGGAAGGCGGCGCCGGGCGACAGCGTTGCAATAGCGTGCGATCTCGCGAGTAGCCGCGCTTCCGATTCCTGGAGATCGACTATGTCGTCAACGCTGGTCGCTTCCATCTCCACCGCCAGGCGTATCGTCTCCCGGCTCGCGCCCGCGTCAGCGCGCAGCTTCAACCCAAGGCCGAGTTGTTGCGCGGCGGTCAGATAACGGAAAGCTTGCCGCGGAGTGAAGCTGCGTTCGCCACAGCGAATACCGGCGAACTCGGCCAGTTTGCGGCGTTTCACCAGGGGTAGAAGGTGAGAACTGATCCATTGCATGTACTCGTCGGTCTCACGCTCATATCCCGGCGGCGGGCGGTCGCATTGAAAGGTCGAGACAATCGTTACGGGCCGTTCCTGAAGAGCCGAATGAGCTTTCAGGATTTTGATCTCGCCGGCGTCGGTGAGTCCTAAACCGGATTTGGTCTCCATCGCCGTGGTGCCGTGGCGGACCGCCTCCTCAAGCACGCCAAGCGCAATGGATTCCAGCAAGCGGACGGAAAGATCCTGGATGGATCGCGCGATTGCCAGCGTCTCTCCGCCGGCGTACGCGACCTGCTCAGAGGCGGGGCCACCCAAGCGCGTCTGGTAATCGATAACGCGCGCCGGGCCGCTGACCAGGTGCGCGCCCGTATCGACAAAGCCGGGCATCACGACGCACGCACTGGCGTCAATCTCGTCGGCCTCTCGCGCGGCTGCCAGATTCTCCAACCGCCGGCTGGGCCCGACTTCGCGCACCAGACCGTCGACAATCAAAACGGCGCCGTCTTGGATAATCCCCAGGTTCCCGAGTTCGGTTCCACGCCGGGGGCCGCTCGGTCCGCGCAGCGTGAGAAGCTGCCGGGCCCCCCGGATCAACGTTACCTTACGCATGCTTCAGCCCTTCCACGGCCGGCGCACCGCACCGCGTGCTGCTAAGGAACTGACCCGGCTGGCCGATGAGCCAAACGGAGGGAGTTTCTTCGCCGCAAGACCTCCCGGATACTCCTCGTGGGCGGTGTCTGCACGGTGAGAGTAAAGCACGAATGTGGATA
>JBEKHQ010000785.1:0-2534 GCA_050012195.1 Bryobacteraceae bacterium
CGACGGCCGCCGCGACGAATTTCTCACGCCGCTCGTCGGGATACAGGAAGTCCAGGCCAACGCCGCTCCGATCCGCAACCAGCAGGCGTTCCATATCGTCGTCAACGGGCAGCTTTTCAATTTCCTTCCGCAAGGGATGTCGGGAGTGCGGGCCGCGGACATGATCCAGGGAGCGATCCAAGGACGCTGAAGCGATGGTCGGCACCGAAGTCGGAAATTATCGAATTCTGGAAAAGCTCGGCGAAGGCGGAATGGGCGTCGTCTACAAAGCCGTGGATGTCAATTTGGATCGCGTCGTCGCCATCAAAGCGCTGAACACGGAATTGAGCGGCAATCCGGAACTGGAGGAGCGCTTCCGCGCGGAAGCCAAGGCGCAAGGCAATCTCAGTCACACCAATCTGGCCACGCTGTTCGCGCTGCTGATCGAGAACGGCCGTCCTTGGATGGTGATGGAGTTCATCGAAGGCGAAACTTTCGAGCACATGGTGCAGCGCCGCGGCCCGATCCCCAGCGAAGAAGCCGTTCCGCTGTTTAGACAAGCGCTGTTGGGCATCGGATACGCCCATCGGATGGGCATCGTCCATCGCGACATCAAACCCGCCAACATGATGCTGAACAATCACGGCATCGTCAAGGTGATGGATTTCGGCCTGGCGAAGGTTCTGGGCGCCCGGCGCGTGACTCGCACCGGAGCCCAAATCGGCACCGCGTTTTATATGTCGCCCGAGCAGGTTCTCAATCGCGCCGTGGATGTCCGGTCGGATATTTATTCGTTGGGCGTAACGCTGTACGAAATGCTGACCGCCAACGTTCCGTTCCACGCCGACAGCGACTATCAGGTCATGACGGATCACGTGAACGCTCCGCCGCCTCTGCTCACGCGCTTTTATCCTTACGTTCCGAAAGATCTGGAGCACGCTGTTCTCAAGGCGCTGGAGAAGAATCCGGCGGATCGGTTTCAGAGCGTGGAGGAATTCGGCGCCGCGCTGGCTGGATCGCCCTCCGTCGTCCCCGCTCCCGTGCCTGCGCCGGATCAGCGGACCATCGTGCCCGCGGGCTCGAGTTTTGCCTTCACCCGAGAGCGGCAAATCATTGCGGCGGGTATGCTCGCCATCCTCGCGCTGGCCGGTGTCTTGCTGGCCGGACGTCTGGGAGCCAGATGGCCCAGCCTGCCGCTGTTCGCTCATAACAAGAGCGCGCCGATCCCGATCCCGGCGAACAACATCGTTCCAGTTCCGCCACCCGTCCCCGTCAACCCGGCCGATGGTGTCGCTGTCGCGCCCGTTCCGGATGCCGGCGTCGTCGTCGCACCGGTGGTTCCAGCGCTGGTAATTCCCGCGGGGACCGTGGTCGCCGTCCGCATGATCGAGGGCGTGAATTCCTCGGTGAATCAAGCCGGCCAAAGATTCGCAGCCCACGTGGACGCGCCTGTAATAGTGAATGGCGCGGTAGCGATTTCGGCCGGCGCGGCTGCCCGCGTGGCGCTGATTAGCGTGGCGCAGGCGCCCCCCGCCGCGCGCACCGATGTCCGGCTGGAGCTGGTAAGGCTTTCCATTAACGGGGCAACGTACCGCGCGCGCGCCAGCATCTTCGAGCAACTGGGCATTCCTTTCGAGAAGAAACACGCGGCGGTCGGCGCCGCTGTCGGCGCTGCCATCGGCGGAATTTTTGGCCACAAGAAAGGCGCTGCCGACGGCGCGGTGGCGGGCGCGGCCAGTCCATTCGCCGTCAACATCGCGCCGCAAACCAGGATCGTGTTCACGCTGCGCGATGACATTACGGTCTCACAGTAAGCTGCAGTGCGTCCGTTATTCCTACTCTCCGCTCCGTTATGGCCGGCTGGGCCTCTCCGTGCCTTCGCTACTCTCACGCCCGCCGCGGCCGAAGCGTTCGACCGCTACGTCGCTTTGAGCGAGGCGAGAACGCAACGCGATATCCAGAACGGCCAATTTCTTCGGCTGGATGGGCGAGAGGAACTCAAAGTGAAACGGCGAACGGGCGAGCTTCAAATCGAACCCGGCGGACCGAATCGTGAGGGCATCTTCAAGGCGCCGGATGCCATGCTGCAGGATTGGTTGGGATGCATGTTCATTCCCCGCGACCAACTATCACGTTCGATACGATCAGCTTGACGCGCAACATTTGCAAGTGACGTCGCGCTCCACGCGAATCGCGGAAGCCAAGAATTCGGGCGGCTCTTATGACCGGGAATCGCCGGTGGGCGGGGGCGCCGGATACCTGTGGCGCTTGAATTCCGATTGGCGCTTCGAGGGAGCCGATGGAGGCGTCTACGCCGAATGCGAGGCCATTTCGCTCTCTCGCGATGTTCCGTTCGGCCTGGGCTGGATGCTCAAGGGTTTCGTCGAACGTTTTCCCAAGGATTCCATGCTGAACACGCTGCGCGGAACCGCAACAGCGGCGGCCGCCCAGTCGGATCAGTGAAAGCTACCGGATCACCGGTATCGGATGCCGGTACTCGCCGCGAAATATTTCTCCGAATATGCCGACCACCGCTTCGTGAACCGTTCCGTTGG
>JBEKHQ010000786.1:0-2521 GCA_050012195.1 Bryobacteraceae bacterium
CAGGCCGGCCAGCTTTAGCGCCTTGGGAATCGCAAATACCGGGCCGATCCCCATTTCTTCCGGCTTGTATCCGGCGGTGGCGAAGGAGACGTAACGCGCCAGCGGAGTGATGCCGAGCGCCTTGGCCCGTTCCGCGGACATCACTACCGCGGCGGCCGCTCCGTCCGACATCTGCGAAGAATTGCCGGCGGTCGTGATGCCTTTTACGTGGAACGCCGGCTTCAGGCCGCCGAGGGCTTCGAGCGAGGTATCGGCGCGCGGACCTTCGTCGGCTTTGAAAGTAATCTCCTGGCGTTTTGGCTTCGAGCCGTTGGGAGTGGTGAAGCTAACAGGCACAGCCACGGACTCTTCTTCGAACTTTCCGGCGGCGATCGCGGCCAGCGCCTTATGGTGGCTGCGGAGCGAGAACTCGTCACACTGTTCGCGCGTTATGCCGAAGCGCTGGGCGACCCGCTCGGCGGTGAGTCCCATGGAGAGATACGAGTCGGGATAGTGGTCGACCAGCCACGGATTGGGCGAAATCTTGTTGCCGCCCATCGGGATCATCGACATCGATTCCGTTCCTCCGGCGACCATAACTTCCGCGCCTCCGGCCATAATGCGTTCAGCAGCCATGGCGATGGCTTGCAGTCCCGAGGAGCAGAAGCGGTTGATGGTCACCGCCGAAACTTCCACCGGCAAACCGGCGCGCAGCGAGGCGATGCGGGCAACATTCATTCCCTGCTCTGCCTCAGGCATGGCGCAGCCGAGGATGACGTCTTCGATCTCTTTGAGGTCAAGTTGCGGCACGCGGTCGAGCGCGCCCTTGATCGCGATGGCAGCAAGTTCGTCGGGGCGCGTGGCGCGCAGCGTCCCTTTAAAGGCGCGGCCGACAGGAGTGCGAACGGAAGAAGCAATAATGACTTCGCGCATGGGGTCATTCTAAACCCCGAACCCGGGTTTGGAGCGTCCCACAGCTCACAGAAGACGCTTGACTTAGCCGAGGAAGCAGAACAAGCTTGGGACAGCAGGATCCGGGAGGAAGCGGTATCCGCGGCATCGGCTGGCAGGGCGAAGGGATGGGCCCTCGTTCGGGAATGGTTGCGAGCCAGCAGGGCTACTCAGGAAGTAGCGATAAATTGCGCTAAATCCTTATTTTTGAATACTTTACCTCTAAGTCCTTATTCTCCAGAGACCTGGCGGGAAATAGCCGCTAAAGTATTGATTCCAAGAGACCGGGTGGGGGTGGGGGTAGGTAACCAACAAGTAACCATCGGCGGAAAATTTGAAAGTTTGTTCCGGTTCGAGTCAATCCCGATCGGCTCGGGTTCAATCCAAACAGCCACCCCGAAGGGAGCACGACGCCGCACGTCGATCTGGACTTCGCATCATAAAGAGGCTGACTTGCAGTTCCAGGTTCCGCAAGGGTCACGCAAGCCTCATTTTCCGGTTCAGGCAGGAGCGTTATGAGATTGAAACGGATCCTCGCAGTAGTGCCAGGCGTGCTTATCATCGGAGCATGCCTTGGGCAGAGCTTGGCCCAGACGCCGACTATCAAGGGCGTGCTCGATAGCTCACGCACGGCCGTCTTCCAGACGCCGCAGCAATCCTGCAACGCGAACGACGTTCCGGACGCGATGGCGCGCGCGTTCCGCGACAGTACAGGAACGGTTCACATGGTGGCGGCGAGTTCCGAAATGTTCCAGAACATCGGCCCCACGCTGGACAGCGTGCAGCACAGTTGCGTGGTCGGGCATTATTCCGGAAACGATCCTAATCCCGCGGACTTCAACGATCAGAACTGGGTCGACTCTTTCTACACGTTCGACGGCCAGCACATCGTTGGACTTGCCCACACCGAATATCACGGCTGGGCGCACACCGGCGAGTGCACGTTCAAGAACGGATACAACGGATGCGAGTACGACTCCGACACCTACCACCAGTCGAACGATGGCGGCTACCACTTCAATTCGCCCAAGGCCCCGCATGATTTCATGGTGGGCGTGCCGTACCAGTATGTAATCGACGGAGGGCCGTCGGGCTACAGCGTGGACTCAAACATTGTTGAGCTGGGGGGATGGTACTACGCGATGATCACGTCGTGGACGTGGCCTCCGAACTGCTCGGGGACGACTGGCCCGAACCGGTGCCTGACGAGCGGGGCTGCGCCTATGCGCACTACCAATGTTTTTGACGCTACGTCGTGGCGCGGGTGGAGCGGCAAGGATTTTTCGGTCTCGTTTGTCGACCCTTATCCCGGTCCGGTGTCGCATCCGCAGGAGCACGTCTACTCGCCGGTGCAATACATGGACGTGGTGACTGGCATCAATCTTTTCGAGTCGTCGGGAGTAGTGGTCGCGGTTTTATGGGATCCCTGGGATCATGAGTATGGGGTCAAGGGACTGTATCTCTCGACTTCGACCGACCTGGTCAACTGGACCAAACCGACATTGGTCGCGACCCTGGACGAATTTCTAAAACAGGATCCGGCGGGGAGCTGGCAGTACGCTTATTTTTCGCTGATCGACCCGGCGGCTCC
>JBEKHQ010000787.1:0-2513 GCA_050012195.1 Bryobacteraceae bacterium
AGGCCGAAGCCGAAACGGGTGGGTAAGCCGCGCGATATGTCGGTCCAGCGCTTCGCAGTCCATTTGGCGCGGTAGAGTCCGCAATGATTCTGCTGGTAAAGCGATTCGGGGTCGTTGGGGTGAGCGAGCAATTTGTGGACGCACACGCCCACTTCGGGAAATTTGTCGGGCTGAAAATCGGCGAGCACGCCGGCGTTGAACGGCGACCAAGTCGCACCCCCGTCCGAGGTGCGAAACGCGCCGGCCGCGGAAATTGCCACGATCATCCGGCCTTGGCCCAGGCATTGTATGGTGTGGAGGCACATCCCGCCGCCTCCGGGCGTCCACTGGCTGCGCGTGGGATGATTAGTGAGCGAGACCACTTCTTCCCATGTTTCGCCCCAGTCGCCGCTGCGGAATAAGGCGCCTGGATCGGCTCCCGCATACACTGCTCCCGGCTCATCAGCGGCGCCCGATCGGACGTGCCAGGCCCGCTTGATGGATTGATCGGGAAGGCATTTCAACTCGAACCCTTGGTCGGAAAGCTTCCAAGCCTTCCCGCCGTTCTTACTGGCATACAGATGCGGTCCAAACCAAGCGCTGTTCACCGCCGCATACAGACGCTGGGGTTCGCGAGGGTCCTGCGAGACGTGGTTTACTTCCTGCCCGCGAAAGTGCGGTCCTTGCGAGGTCCAACTCTTGCGATTGCGGCTGGAAAAAGCGAAGGCGCCTTTACGCGTGCCAATCCAAAGCGTCAGCGTGTTGGGCATTTGCCCATCTTAGCGGGAAAGCCGACGAAACGGCGACGGCCGTGCTACTTCGCTTTGCGCTGCTTCTGCTGTCCGACGCGGATCTTGAAGTGCGCCAGCTTGGCTTCCTGGAACGCCTTGTGATCGTGGCGGGCGATCGCATCGTTCAGATAGCCTTCTACGTTGGCGTTCTTCGGCAGAACCGCCATCAGCGTGAAGCTCTCATTGCAGGTCGGACAGTACGGCCGGAACCGTTTCACGTTAGGAATTGCCATACGAATCTTAGGATATCACGACCCGCTCCCGGGGGAGAGAATAGGTACCATGAGCATGCCTTCCCTCGCTTCCAACATGGCGCTGGCCAAGCAAGCGATCAAAACCGCGCTAGCGGGCGTCGCGAGCCTCTATGTCACAGGTCTGTTGAGGCTGCCGGAGGGCTACTGGGCGGCCATCAGCGCGCTGATCGTTATGCAATCGAGCGTTGGAGCCACGGTGTACGCATCCCGGACGCGCCTGGCTGGAACCGCCGTGGGCGCGCTGGTGGGCGGCGCGTTCGTCGCGATGTGGGGGGTGAGCGTCCCAAGGTTCGGCATCGCCGCGGCACTGGCGTTCTTTCTCTGTTCCATTCTGCGGCTGGCGGAAAGCCAGCGTTTGGCCACGGTGACGGTGGCCATCGTCATGCTGACCGGCCGCGCCAATTCGCCGTGGGTCGTGGCGCTGCATCGGTTCTTGGAAGTCGCTATCGGCATCGTCATCGCGTTGGTGGTTTCGATCGTTGTGTGGCCTTCCCGAGCCCGCCGCAGCCTGCGCAGTGGCATTGCGGAGGCTCTTATCGCGCTCGAAAATCGATACAAGGCGGTCAGCAGCAGATATCGCGGTGGCCTGCCGCCGGCCAGTCCCGACTTGAAGGCGGCCGCCGACGCCGGCATGCGCCGCAATGAAGACCTGCTTCAGCATGCTCTCCGTGAAACGGTGGGCTTGACGCGCGGGCCCGAAATTCTCGCACTTCTGATGGACCGCTTAGAGGGAGTTTCGCAAGCGGTTGAGTCCCTCGACTTGGCAGCGCAGGGCGGCGCCGCCGACACCTACGTGCGAACGTTTAATCCGGAATTGGATCGTGTCGACGCCGCTCTTTCCACCGCGTTCCAGTGGCTGGCCGAGCGCGTCGTGAAGGGCAGTTCCACTCAAGGCTGGCCGGAGTTGGCTTCCGCGGTGGCGGAGTTGGACGCGCGAATCGTCGCGGCAAGGAAATCGGACGCTGCGGCCGGCCATCCATTCGAGGAAGTTTTGCGCCTCTACTCGTTTTTTCTCAGTCTCAAGAATCTTGCCGGGGAGCTGGAGGGGACCCACGCGTTTGTAGGTTCCGAACGTCCGCTCGGTAGGGCGGCCTAGAGTCGGCCGAAGACAGCCGCGGGTTCAACCCCTGGCGAAATACAGAGCGGCGGCGCGTTCCAGCTCAGTCTTACTCATATACGGCGACCGGCCTTCGTATTTGCCGATCGAGGCGAGAATGTTGCAAATGTCGGCCGGATAGCACGCTCTGAGTTCGGTGCGGCCTTCGCGCAGGCACAGTTTACGAAGGTATTCGGCGCTGTCCTGCTCGTAGGGGATGTTGTTGTGCCCCACCACCCGATAGAAGATCTGGTCGAAAGCCTTCTCGTCCACGGCTTCGACGAAAATCTTGTTGTGAATGCGGCGCAGGAACGCTTCGTCGGCCAAATCGCTCGGCTCCAGGTTGGTGGAAAAAACCACCATCAGCTCGAACGGGATCTGGAACTTCACGCC
>JBEKHQ010000788.1:0-3483 GCA_050012195.1 Bryobacteraceae bacterium
AGGACGGCTATTTCTACGGCCGCGGCACGCAGGATATGAAGGAAAGCGACGCCATCGTGGTGACCACCTTCATTCGCTTCAAGCGCGAGGGATACCAGCCGGATCGGGACATTATTCTGGCGCTAACGGCCGATGAAGAGGGTGGGAGTTCGAACGGGGTCGATTGGCTTTTGAAGAACCATCGTGAGCTGGTGGATGCCGCCTTGGCGCTGAACCCGGATGCGGGCGGCGTCACAACGGTGAAGGGCAAGCCGCTGAATGTGGATGTGGAGGCGAACGAAAAATTGTATGCCGATTTCGAACTGGATGCCACCAACCCGGGCGGTCACAGTTCGCTGCCGGTTCCCGACAACGCGATCTACCATATCGCGGACGCACTATCGCGTCTGGAGCACACGCCGTTTCCGGTTGAGCTGAATCCGATCACGCGAACGTATTTCGAGCGTCGGGCGGCGTTGGAATCGGGGCAGACCGCCGCCGATATGAAGGCGATCCTCGGGACGCCGCCGGATCCGGAAGCGATTGCGCGGCTTTCGATGGATGCTCGATTCAACTCGCTCCTGCGCACTACCTGTGTGGCTACGCGCTTGAGTGCCGGACATGCGAACAACGCGCTGCCGCAAAAGGCGCAGGCAATCGTGAACTGCCGTATTATTCCGGGCCATCCGGCGGAAGAAGTTCGACAGGAGCTGATCCGGATCTTCGCCGATCCGAAGATTATTGTGAAATACATCGACAATGCGGGTCATGTCTCGGATCGCGCGCCGGAGACTAAGGCCTTTGCGGCTCTACTGCCGCCGGCTGAAGTGATGCAGCCGCTTGAGCGCGTGGCGGATGCGATGTGGCCGAGCGCGCCGGTGATTCCGGAAATGGAGACGGGCGCGTCGGATAGCGTTTATACGATCGCTGCGGGCATACCGAGTTATGGCATTTCGGGCGTCGCCCTGGATCAGGACGATGTGCGGGCGCATGGCAAGGACGAGCGACTGCCGGAGAAATCGTTTTACGATGGCGTGGAGTTCTACTACCTGTATCTGAAGGCGCTGACGGGGGCGCGGTAGCCGGGTGCCTTCGCCATCGGAATTGATAGAATCGAAGTATAGTCTCGGGGACGTAGCTCAGATGGATAGAGCGGTCGCCTCCTAAGCGACAGGTCGGCAGTTCGAATCTGCCCGTCCCTACCAGATCCTTGAGGCGAAGACCAAGCAGGCGACCGCTCAAGGAGCGCACCGGCGTGAGCCGTTGTGCGCGATGTCTAAGAGATCGATTCGGTCGCCTCCTAAGCGACAGGTCGGCAGTTCGAATCTGCCCGTCCCTACCATTTCGCGCATGACGCCCACTTGGGTAGTGGGGTATTAAGACCCCACTACCCCCACTTGCTGACGCGCGCGGCTCGGAAGAGAATGAGGCATGGCCAAACTTGCGCTCATCTACGGCATGCGTCTGCTTCCGGCGGACGAGCTGGAAAAAGTCGGGGACGCCGAGGTCACGCTCAAAAGCGGAAAGAAGGCCCAAGTGACCATGCATCTGCTGGAGGGCGGCGAAGACGAGATTCGCAAGCAGTTGATGCAGTCGCTCGACGCGTTCTTCGAGTTCTATCCCGAGCTTTGAACCGGAGCGGCGCTACTTGCCAACTAGATGCTGGACATCGCGGTTGTTCTCCGCGCAAATGAACTCGTAGATCTCTTCGTGAGCGAGGTCGGCGACGCGCTTCTGGGTCCAGGGTTTCGCGAGCACGCCGGGGTCGTCCACTGTGATTTCGATTTCGAGATGGCCGAGATCCGGGCGATGATAGCGCTCGACGATGTGCAGTTTGTCCGAGTGCGGATGAGATTCAATATCCAACCATACCCGGTTGTCGAAGCCGACCCGATCGACGACTAGCGTGTCGCCGTCCCAGCGGCCGATGGAATGCCCGTACCACGCGGGATTGGGATCCGCGGGATGGCCGCGGCCATCGAGATAGATCTGATGGAAGCCGGGACTTTCGTCATCGGAAATGTAAACCAGAAAATCCTTGCTCTGGACGAACTCCCATAGCGGACCGTTGCGCAGCGGGGCAGAGGGCAGGCAACGGGCCTGCGGGCTGTCCTTGGAGTTGGCATCCAGACGCTGCTTCTGGATGGCAAGGGCCTCGGGAAGAAATTCGGGTTTGCCTGGGTCAACCGTCCTGGGATTCCACCAGACGCCGGAAAGATCGGGCTTGCCGTCCGGGGTGCGCGGCGCGGGACCGGAGGGCGGAGCATGCCTCTTGGAGTCCGCGGTTATCCGCAAGCGATCCTCGCCGAGCGTGTTGAGCTGCGTGGTGTCGGCCAAGTGGATGTCGAACTTCAAGGTTAGCGAAGCTTTGACAGGAACACCCTTCATGCCGAACGATTGCAGGCCAGGGGCGGAGGCCATCACGTAATACTTGCCCGGCGGCAGGCCCTCGAGCGTGAATTTGCCCTTAGCGGTAGTTGTGGCCTTGAAGACGGCGTGGGAGTCGGCGTTCTCGGCGCGAACTTCGTTGTGNAACGAGCGCAAACGCGAAGGTTTTATTTCCCCACCAAGTGCTGGACATCGCGATTGTTCTCCGTGCAAATGAACTCGAAGATCTCCTCGTGCGCGAGGTCGGCTACGCGTTTCTGGGTCCAGGGTTTTGCGAGGACACCGGGGTCGTCAACGGTGATTTCGATTTCGAGATGGCCTTCATCGGGGCGATGGTAGCGCTCGATGATGTGCAATTTGTCGGAGTGCGGGTGCGATTCGATGTCGAGCCAGACTCTCGGATCGAAGCCCACGCGATCCACCACCAGCGTGTCGCCGTCCCAGTGTCCGATGGAATGGCCGTACCAGGCCGGGTTGGGATCGGCCGGATGGCTGCGGTCGTCGATGTAGATCTGGTGGAAGCCGGGACTTTCGTCATCAGAGATGTAAACCAGAAAATCCTTGCTCTGGACGAATTCCCATAGGGGACCGTTGCGCAAGGGGCCGGATGGAAGACAATGCGCCTGCGGGCTGTCCTTGCCGTTGGCCTCCTGGCGCTGCTTTTGGATCGCGAGGGCCGCGGGGAGAAACTCGGGTTTGCCGGGGTCGACCACGCGGGGCTGCCACCACACGCCGGAGAGGTCGGGTTTGCCGTCGTAGGTGCGCGGCGTAGGACCGGAGGGCGGAGCGTGCCTCTTCAGATCGGCAGCTATCCTAAAGCGATCTTCCCCCAGAGTGTTGAGCTGTGTGGTGTCGGCCAGGTGTATGTCGAGCGACGCTGTTTGGGAGGCTTGGACCGCGACTCCCTTCTTTTCGAAAGCGCGGAGACCAGGCACCGTGGCGGAGATGTCGTAATTGCCGGGCGGCAGGTCGGCTAGCGTGTATTTGCCTCGGGCGGAAGTATTGGCTTTGAAAACGGCGCCGGACTCGGCGTTCTTGGCCTGCACGGCGTAGTTACCGATGGGGTCGCCGATGGAATCAAAAAGGGTGCCGGTGATGGAGCCGGTGGGCGCGGAG
>JBEKHQ010000789.1:0-3052 GCA_050012195.1 Bryobacteraceae bacterium
ATGAAGGGGCTGTTCGAGAATTACTGGCGGAACCGGGTGACGGAGCAGTTGTCGTTGGCGGGGGAGGAGCGGGGGTAGAGGACGAGGAGCAGTCCTTCTAGCTGCGGTACGCTTCTCGCCGATGGCGGACCTGCAGGATTCGATACGTGTCCACGTCGAGTACCTCGAATCGCACGCGGTAATCGCCGACGCGAAGTCGCAGGTCCCCACTGCCCTTCAGTTTCTTGATTTGGCCTTGGCCGCTGCCGGCGTAGTTAGTGAGCGCACGCAGAATCCCCAGAGCCTGCTCGCGGTCGATTTGGCGAAGTTCCTGCTTGGCGCGCTCGGTCCAGATAAACCGGCTCACACACCGAACTCACGCAGAACTTCCTCGTGCGGCGTACCGCGCCCCGCCTCACTGCGCGCCGCATCTGCCTCGGCCCGCTCTTCTTCGGTTTCCGGCTCGTCATCAAGTGGCGCGTCTAAAATCGATTGCCAGACCGGATCTGCCAGCGCCCGGAGAATCTTGCGCGCCGCTGGCAGATCGCTGGCCGGAATGTGGTCCACCAGCGCGTGCAATTCCCGACGATTCGCCTCGCTTGTTTGCAGTTCGCTCATATCTATCTCAATGATAAGGCCAGAAGCGTGCTGAACTAGTGCAAAACCCCGACCCTACGCCGGCGCGACCGGTTCCCGCCTACACCGAATCTCGCGCACCGCGTAAATCCGGCGGCCCTGGCTTTCGAAATAGGTCCGCATCAGGACTTCGCCCAACAGGCCGGTGCTGAACATCATCAAGCCACCAAGCAGCAACAGACCGCCTGCCACCAGCAACGGGCCGTGCTCTTGCATCAGCGGGTGGCCCAGCAACCGACGAACCGCGAGCGTCCCGAGAATCGCTCCGCCGCAGAACAAGCCGATCAACCCCAGCCGTCCAAAAAAGTGCATCGGACGCGTGAAGTATTTGAGCAGGAACTTCACCGTCAGGATGTCGAACATCACATTGAACGTGCGGCCCAGACCATAATGCGAATCTCCCGCGAGGCGCGGCGTGTTGCGGATGGGAACTTCCGCGATCCGCGCTCCGTAAAAGCTCGCTAACGCCGGAATGAACCGATGCAGCTCGCCGTACAGATTAATCTCCTTGAGCACTTCCGAACGATACGCCTTGAACGTCGTCCCGAAATCCCGTAGCGCTACCCCGGACGCCTTGGCCATCAGCCAATTCGCGATGCGCGACGGAATCTTGCGCGTCACGGCATTATCGACGCGGTCCTTGCGCCAGCCACTGGCAATGTCGAATCCCTCTTCGATCTTCGCCAGCAGCACGGGGATGTCCTCAGGCGCATGTTGAAGGTCGCCGTCCAGCGACACGATGACGTTGCCTTGCGCCTCGTCGAAACCCGCCGAAAGCGCCGCCGTTTGTCCGAAATTGCGCCGCAGCCGGACCACCTTCAGGTGCGCGTCGGTCTCCACCAGATTCGCGAGCAGATCGAAACTGCGATCCGTGGATGCGTCGTCCACCACAATAATCTCGTATTGTTTCTGGAGCGACTCCAGCACCGAGGTCAGCCGGTCATAAAGCGGGAGAATGGATGGCTCTTCGTTATGAATCGGAATGACGACCGATAACATGGCTTTGCCCTAGTTTACCAGCCCGCACAATCGAAGCGGTAACCTAATTCAATGCAAAACCGGCGGGTTGTTATCACCAGGCACGGCGGACCCGAAGTTCTTCAGCTCATTAAGGACAATCTGCCGGAACCGACGCCCGGCGAGGTCCGCGTGAAGATCCTCGCCACCGGCGTCGCGTTCGCGGACATGCTGATGCGGTTGGGACTTTATCGGCCTGTTCCACCGCTTCCGTTCTCGCCCGGATACGACATCGTCGGCGAAGTGAACGGCAAGCTCTTCGTCGCCCTCACGGTCACCGGCGGCTACGCCGAGTACATCAACCTGCCCGAATCGGAACTCGTGCCCGCGCCACCCGGCCTCGATCCCGCCGAGGTTGTGAGCCTGGTTTTGAACTACGTCACTGCTTACCAGCTTCTGCATCGGGCCGCGACCGTATCGCCCGGTGCGAAAGTGCTGGTGCGCGCCGCGGCCGGCGGGGTCGGGACGGCGCTCTTGCAATTGGGACGGATAGCGGGGCTGGAAATGTACGGCACCGCTTCGCCGCGTAAGCACGGAATCGTGGCGAGCTTCGGTGCCACGCCGCTGGATTACTCGGCTAAACTTCCGGCAGTGGATTTGGCGCTCGATCCGATCGGCGGCGCGAGCTGGCGGCGGTCCTTCCAAGCGCTGCGAAAAGGCGGTCAATTGGTGGTGTTCGGCATCTCCTCCGCGCTGGGTCCGCAAGGGGCGAACCGGATGAAGGCGGTCGGAAGCTTTCTGTTGCTGGGCTTGTTGAAAGCGATCCCAGATGGGAAACCGAAGCATTTCTACGCAATCACCACGATGAAGAAAGAGCATCCGGAGTGGTTTCGCGAAGACATGACCAAGCTGCTGGCCATGGGGCTCGCGCATTGCGGCCGAGAGGACGAGCATTTGAATTTCAGGATTGCGATATTACTGTGCGGCATCGCGACTTTGGCGCTGGATGCTCAGATCCCCGCGCCGACGGTGCTCCAGAGGCCTCCGTTCAATCCCAAAGTGCCTCCCAGCGGCGCTCCGCGCACCAGCCTGATGATGCGTCAACCCAAGAAAAATCCGGGACTCGCGAACCCTTCCGGAGTTCGGCGGCTGCGCACCAAAGCCGAGCGGAAGGCGGACGCGAAGCAGGTCAAGGCTTTTCTGGCCAAACATCCGCAATTCTAATCGTCCGTTACAGCGCTACTGCGACTCGGCATACACGCGCCGGACCGCGTTCGGAATCGCACCGGTGCTTTCCCAATCCGGATAGCTAGCCTTTAACTGCTCCGTCAGACGCTTCCCGGCTTCGTCCACCGGCAGGCCTTGCCGTTTCAGCTCCAGCGCGCGGGTCTGCAAGTCCACCAAAAACGCCCGCTCTTGAGCGATGAGCGAACCGTCGCCGAGCGCGCCATGATCGGGCACGATGTAGCGCGGCTTGAGC
>JBEKHQ010000790.1:0-3222 GCA_050012195.1 Bryobacteraceae bacterium
GGATTCCGCTGATCGGCTCGAACTGCGACCAGTCGATTCCCGCGTCAGGGTGGTTCGCCGAGGTGTTCAAAGGCGCAAGTTGAACGGGGAAATACTGGCCTACATTTTGACCGTTGGCCGCGGTAACGAATGGCGTGGCGAACAACGGAGGAGCGGGGCTGGTGTAGGTGGTTCCGTAAGGCGCGTTCGCGCTGCTGATTCCTATAGTCAGCGCTTCGATAGCGGTGTAGAACATTCCGAAGCTGGCTCTGATGCTGGTCTTGCCGGAATCGGGCGACCAGGCTAATCCGATGCGCGGCGCGAAGTCGAGATTTCCGGCCGGCGCGATCGTGCGCGGGACGCCGGGATCGCCTGGAAACAAAATGCCGGCGGGCGCGCCCGGAAAAACGACGGACTGCCGGCCCGGCGCGAACGTCGCGAGCTGATTGTACTTCTCGTACCAGGGCTCGATGCGATCCCAGCGCAGACCATAGTTCAACGTGAGATTCTTCCTCAAGCGCCAACTATCCTGTGCGAACAGGCCGGCATATTTATTGCGGCCGTAAAAAGCTTGCAGCTGGCTTTGGTTGTACTGGCTGGGAACGCCGAGCAAGAAGTCCGCGAAATCGACGCCGGTCTCGCTGCCGAAGAAGATGAAGTTGCCGTTCAACTGAGCGATCGGATTGGTATTCACCTGGTCGTAGTGGAACTCGCCGCCCACTTTGATGGTGTGCGTTCCCACGATTTTGGAGAAATTGTCGCGCCATTGAAAGGTGTTGTTGACCTGCCTCAGCTCGAAATCGACGCTTTCCACACCCTCGGTCTTGGGCGACAGCGGAACGATTCCGGGCGTGTTCTGGCCGACGACAAATCCCTGCGACGCCAGGCTCATGCCTACGCCGCCGATCGGCTGGCCCAGGTCCGTGGCGTCGCGCAGGAAACTGAAGTGGAATTCGTTGACGGCGGTAGAATCGAGCGTCTTGGTATCGCCCAGGGCAGCGAGTTGCGCGCGGGCCGAATTGAGCGCGTTGAACCCCGGCACGTTCGCGCCTCCCTGAGCAACCGGATAGGGATTGTTCTGCGACCAGCCGTCCAGAAAATAGTAAGCGGACAGCATGCCCCAACGCGTCGCGCCGTCCAGCCGGTAGGCGCCTTTGTCGTCTTGCAAAGTCTGGTTGTATGCCGAAGTGGAGAACGTGCCGTTCGCATTGTTGGGAGCCGGAATGTATTTCAGAAGGTGTTGCGCTGGCGCGGACCAAAGCTGTTGCGGAATGATCCCCCCGGGAAAAACTGCGTTTAGCGGCTGGTTGGGAGATACCGCGTAGCCGAGCTCTCGCGATAACAAATTCGCAAGGTCGCTGACGGGTCCGGAAAACCCGCCGAAATCGCCTGCCCGCTCGGCGAGCGACGGAACCGGGATTTCGCCCGTGTCGATTCCTTGCCTCAGCCGGGTTCCCTGATAATCGGCGAAGAAGAACAGCCGATTTTTCCGGATGGGCCCGCCCAGCGTGCCCCCGAATTGGTTTTGGTCGAACGCCCCGCGCGCGGGCGAAAAGTAGTTGCGGGCGTCGAGGTCCGTGTTGCGCAGGAATTCAAATACATCGCCGTGAAACGCATTGGTCCCGGACTTGGTGACCACCTCGATTTGGCCGCCGCTGAATTCGCCATATTCCGCGTCAAAGTTGCTCGTGAGAATCCGAAACTCGGCGATGGAATCCAGATTGGGGACGATCGCCGTACCCATGTTGACGTCTTCTTCGACGTCGCTGCCGTTCAACACGAAGCTGTTGGCAAATTCCCGCTGACCGTTGATCGAGACGGTGCCGGGATTCAAATCGCCGGAGGGAGAAAACGCGCTGACGCCTACATCCTGTTGCGTATCGGATGTCAAAGAAGTGACTGGAACGACGCCGGATTGAAGCGCGAGCAGGTCCGTGAAACTGCGTCCATTGAGCGGGACCGCCGTCATCTGCTTGCCGGTGATGACTTCGCCTAACTGCGTGTCGACCGTTTCGACATGCACGGCAGATTCGGAGACGGTCACGGTTTCGGTCTTTTCCCCGATTACCAGAGAAGCGTCCACCTCGACCTTGCCGTCGACATCGATCACTACCCCGGTTCGCCGGAGAGGCTTGAACCCGAACGCGTTTATCTCGACTTCATAGCGTCCCACCGACAGACTCTGGAACGAAAAGAAACCGCGGCCGTCGGTCGTGATGGTCTGTTTCACCGCCGTGGACGTTTCCATTGCCGTAACTTGCGCGCCCGGCACTGGTTTGCCGCTGGGATCGGCGACGGTTCCGAGCAAGCTGCCGCCGTCGCTCGCCCAAAGAGCCGGGATCAGCAGGACGATGGCAAGAAATTGAGTTGCAACCGAATGGCAGTTGGATCCGAGACCGCGCGACCTGGCGGTAGCGTGCGCTCTCTGCTTCCAATTATTTCCCAATAAATACAACGGCATACGATATCGGATCTCTTTGGTCCTATATTAGACGACCGGGTTGTTGGAGTCAACGATAATCAGCAAATGAATTGCAACTCGAGTCTAACGGCAACTATGCCGAGCCGAACGGTTTACGGGAAGATTAGAGGCCCTGCAAGAAAGGATTCCGCCGCCGCTCGCGCCCGATGGTAGTGTTGGGCCCATGGCCTGGGATCACGACTACATCGTCCGCCAGCGGCAAAAGCTTGTCGTGGATCGACCGCAAAATCTGGCGATGATCGCCGCCCGGCAGATCGGTCCGGCCGATGCTGTCGAGAAACAGCGTATCGCCCGCCACCAGTTTGTTCTCGGTAGGGATCCATACGCTGATGCTGCCTTGCGTATGACCGGGGGTGTCGAGCACGTGAAACTCGGCCGCGCCTAGCATGAGGCTTTCGCCTTCGCGGGCCTGGACATCGATGGTGGTCCGCTCTGGCGTAGGCATCCCGAGCCAGCCCGCCTGCATGTCCAGTTGATCGTAAAGCTGCTGATCTTTGGCGTTCATATAGACCGGCGCGCCGGTGACGGCCTTGAGCTTCTGCGCGCCTCCGATATGATCGATGTGCGCGTGCGTAATGACGATCGCCTTCACACGCAGATGATGTTTCGCCAGGATCGCCAGGATATTGTCGATCTCGTCTCCCGGATCGATGACCACCGCTTCCCGGCTTTGTTCGTCGCCGAAGACCGAGCAATTGCACTGCAGCATTCCCACCGGGAGGATCTCGTGGATCATAATCGAATTATGGACGAAACCCTTC
>JBEKHQ010000791.1:0-3375 GCA_050012195.1 Bryobacteraceae bacterium
CACCGTCAACTTGGGCATCAGATTGATGAGATTCAGATGCATTTGCGCCGTCATCCGGTCGCGATATTCGTAAGTCTCCGGGAAGTGATATCCGGTTTCCAGGAACAGCACCGGGATGTCGGGCTTTTGCGCGATCAGCAGATCCACGATGGCCATGCACTCGGTTTGAAAGCTGCACGTGACGCAGGCGGGTTGGCCGTGTTCGACCAACACACTGCCAATCAGGGCCGAGGCTTCGTCGATCTTTTGAGCCAGGGTCACGGCTAGATGCCCTCCCCGCCTATGAGCGACTCTTCCGGCAGCAGCATGCCGGTCTCTTCCAGAAAGGCTTCGATCCACGCCGCGGCCTTCGCATTATCTGGCGGCAGTTCCCAGTCCGGGGCTTTGTCCGACACCAGCAACACAAGCAAGCCCGCCTTCTGAAGCGTATCGAGGAGCGTGTCATCGAGCACGTTTCCGTCGGCCCGTTCCACGATGGTAACTGCGCAGCCGCGATCGAAGAGCTTCCGTTCCAGCAGCCAGGCAAGCTGCGTTCTCGAACCCAACGAAACGGTGGCGCCCGAGTGCCGATAGCGGGCGATGCGCTCGACCGGCGTCACGCGATCCCCGTGCGTAGCCATCCGCCGCGGCTGCGCTGCGTGCTCGCGCGCGACGGGCGCCAGGATCATGCCTGCCGCCACGGTCGCGTTGTTCGCCGGATCGATCAGGATGAAGCTGCCCGTGGCGCGGTTGTGCGCGTAAGAATCGAAATAAATCGGCCGGCTGGTCTCGATCCGAATTATGCCGATTTCATTCAGCGCCAGCGTTTCGGCCGATTCCTGCTCAAGAGTCTTCAGATTTACCCGATGCCGCACGGACTTGACCTCGGCCGGCATGGTCTGGGCGGTGTGTTTGAGCCAATAAGAGCGGCCGGGAACCAGCGCCTGCTCGTGCATCCATACCACGCCGGCGTCGAACTGCCGCGCGACCTCCGGCGGTATATCGATCTCGTCTTCGAGCGTGAGGGTAACCGACATGGGCGCGGTGGATTCGTCCAGAGGTCCATCGAACGTTTCGATACTCTTCACGCGCGATCGAAGTCCCGAGGGAAATGCCAGAACCGCGTCGCCCGGCCGGATGGTTCCCGATGCGATTTGGCCGGCGTATCCGCGGAACTGCTGGTTCGGCCGTATGACGCGCTGCACGGGAAAGCGGAACGCGCTCGACCGGGTGCGATGCTGGACCGGAACCGTTTCGAGAAACTCCAGCAAACTGGGCTGCTGGAACCAGGGCATGCGCCGACTGCGGGTGACCACGTTGTCGCCGGCCAGTGCGCTCATCGGCAGGAAATAGACGTGCGGCACGCTCAGCCGGTTCAAGAAGTCGCGAAACTCGGCTTCGATCCCGCGGAAGACGTCCTCGCGGTACTCAACCAGGTCCATCTTATTCACCGCGACGACGAAATTCGGAATTCCCAGCAGTGAAGCTATGTAGCCATGCCGGCGCGACTGCGGCAGCACGCCGTGTCGCGCGTCGATCAGAATGATCGCGAGATCGGCCGTGGAGGCGCCGGTCGCCATGTTGCGCGTGTATTGTTCGTGACCGGGCGTGTCGGCGATGATGAATTTGCGGCGCGCGGTGGCGAAGTAGCGATACGCGACATCGATGGTGATGCCTTGCTCGCGCTCGGCCCGCAAGCCGTCGGTCAGCAGCGAGAAATCGATGGGACCGGCAGACCGATTGACCGAAGCTTTCGTGACCGCCTTAATCTGATCTTCGTAAACATTCTGCGAATCGAAAAGAAGACGCCCGATGAGCGTGGACTTCCCGTCGTCCACGCTGCCGGCCGTGGTGAATCGCAGCAGATCCTTGGCCTGCTCCTGGGCCAAAAACTCCTCGATTGAAAAAGCCGGCTCCCGATCGATGGCCACCACCATCAAAAGTAGCCCTCGCGCTTCTTCATCTCCATGGAGCCTTCCTGATCGTGGTCGATCACACGGTTTTCGCGCTCCGATCGCCGGAAGGAAACCAGCTCCTCGATAATCTTCGGCACGGTGTCCGCATCCGATCGAATGGCGCCCGTGCAGGGGCTGCATCCGAGCGAGCGCATCCTGCAGCGCACGCGCTGCGGCTTTTCGCCGGGCAATAGCGGAATGAACGGCTGCTCCAGCGGGATCAAGCTATCGCCGCGCACCAACATTTCGCGCTCCTCGGCGAAATACATCGGAACGATCGGAATTTTCTCGACGTGGATGTACTGCCAAACGTCCATTTCGGTCCAGTTGGATAGCGGAAACACCCGCAGGCTCTCGCCGGGATCGATGCGCGCATTGAACAAGTTCCACAATTCGGGCCGCTGGTTCTTCGGATCCCATTGCCCGTTCGCATCGCGAAACGAGAAGATCCGCTCCTTGGCGCGGGATTTTTCTTCATCGCGGCGCGCTCCGCCGATCGCCGCATCGAATCCGCCGGCGCGAAGACCGTCCAGCAAAGCTTTGGTCTTCAGCAGGCCGCAGCAGCGCTGAGTGCCCAGCCTAAAGGGATTGGCGCCGTCGTCGATCGCCTCGCGATTGGTGTAAACGATCAGTTTCGCCCCGACGCTTTTCGGATACCAGTCCCGAAATTCGATCATCTCGCGAAATTTGTACGTCGTGTCGATGTGCATCAGCGGAAAAGGAATCGCACCCGGATGGAAGGCTTTCTGCGCCAGCCTCAGCAAAACGGACGAATCCTTGCCGATCGAATACAGCATCACGGGCCGCTGAAACTCGGACGCCACTTCGCGCATGATGTGGATGCTCTCGGCTTCGAGCAGGCGCAGATGTCCCATTTGCGGCACTAAACGCAGCTTAGCATAAGCGACCCAGAGACATCTACCGGATGTCTATTGAGATGAGGTAGTTACGAGCTAATTCCCTCATTGCGAAGGTCTTCCAAGAGCCGGACGTGAGCGTTGCGTGGATAACCGAAGTCCCAAAACGGATCGCCGGCGAAGCTTTCCCACACCCGCTTGTCCCGATCCGTCAGCATGGCCTGGAAGCGCCCGTCGAGATCCTGGACCTCGGCATCCAATCCGACCATGGCGAGAATGCCACGGGTGTCCAGGTCGTTTCGATAGTCCTCGAGCCCGAATTTATAGCCTCGTTCCACCGCCTCAACGAACCGCCGCCAGCGCTCGATCAATCCGGCGCGTCCCGCGTTGACGATGTGCGCGGGGTATCCGTTCTCGCTGAGGTAGGCGGCCATCTCCTCGTCAGTCATCGTCTAATAGGCCCGCCGAGCCTGGCGCTCGAAGTAGCGCAATCCGGCGTTGGGGATGAAAAACGTGCGGATGGTGCGGTCCGGGTTGTACGCGCCGAAATATCCGCGCCGCGTATCGAATCGGCTGAACTCTCC
>JBEKHQ010000792.1:0-4329 GCA_050012195.1 Bryobacteraceae bacterium
TAAAGGAATCCGTCCAGATGCAAACCGCACTCGAAAAAGAGATCGCCACCTACGAGAAACGCGCGCCCAAGTCCCGCGAAGCCCACGAACGCGCCAGCGCCCGCCTTCCGCTCGGAGTCGCCAGCAACTACCGCTACTACCCTCCGTTCCCGCTCTTCGTGCGCGATGCTAACGGCGTCCGATTCCGCGACCTTGACGGCAACGAATACCTGGATTTCAATCTCTGCTACGGCGCATTGATGGCCGGCCATTGCCATCCGGCAGTCATGAAAGCCGTGGAGCCTCGACTGCATCTCGGCACGCTGTTCGGCATGCCGCACGGCATGGAACTCGAGCTCGCCGACGAGATTTGCGCGCGCTTCCCGGTCGAGATGGTGCGCTTCACCAATAGCGGCGGCGAAGCCACCCTCAGCGCCATTCGCCTGGCCCGGGCCGTCACCGGCCGCTCGAAGATCGTCAAAATGGAGGGCGGCTACCACGGCGGCCACGACGCGGTCACCGTCAGCGTCAAGCCCCAGGCAGACGAATTCGGAGATCCCGACGCCCCCAACACCGTGGTCGTGAGCGCGGGTGTGCTCCAAGCCACCGCCGACGCCACCATCGTCGCGCCGTTCAATAATCTGCCCGCCATGGAGCGCATCTTCGAAAAACATCCCGGACAAATCGCGGCCGTAATCCTCGAGCCCATCATGATGAACATCGTCTTCGTCACCCCCGACGACGGTTATCTGCAAGGGCTCCGCGAAATCACCAAGCGGCATGGCGCGATGCTCATCTTCGACGAAGTGAAAACCGGCGCCAAGCTTTCCTACGGCGGCGCTTCGGAATATTACAAGGTTCAACCCGACATCGTCACTCTCGGCAAATCCATCGGCGGCGGATTTCCGCTGGCCGCATTCGGCGCCAGCCGCGATTTGATGGACGTCATCGCCCAACAAAAGATGTATCACGCGGGCACCTACAACACCAACCCGCTGGTGATGGCGGCCGGAATCGCAACCTTCCGCGAAGTGCTCAAGCCGGAGGTTTATCCCTACATCAACTCCCTCGAAAGCCGCTTGGTGGAAGGATACAGGAAGATCATCGCCCAATCGGGTCTCGTCGCCTACTCCGACGGCATCGGCGCGAACGGCGCGCTGCTGCTCTATCCCAAGCGCATCCGCAACTATCGCGACTGGTACGCGCACGACACCGATCTGTGGACGCAATATTGGTTCGGCATGGCGAATCGCGGCGTGGTTCCCCAGCCATTCTGGTACGACGAACAATGGACGCTTTCGGTGCAGCATACCGAACGCGACATCGACCTGCATCTCCAGGCCTTCGCCGATATCGCCCCCGCGCTCGCCGAGGCTCAAGAGGAACACAAGCTGGCCGGCGTTCACGCGTAGGACTCCGGCCAACATGGCAACCCAGCCCGCAGCGGCGACGTCGGCGCCTTCCCTGGTCCGAGCCTTGGGTGTCGCCGACCTGACGTGGCTCTACCTGGTCGCCGTCGTGAACTTGAACGTCGTTCCCGTGGTCGCGGCCGAAGGCTTTCGTACCATCTGGCTCTGGGTGGTCGCGGTATTGTTTTTTTTCGTTCCCCAAGGAATCGCGGTGGTCGAACTGGCCGAGCACATGCCCGGCGAAGGCGGCCTCTACCTCTGGGCCAAGGAAACTTGCGGCGATTTTCACGGCTTCTTGTGCGGCTGGTGTTATTGGATCGTCAACATGTTTTTCGTGCCCACGCTGCTTTTCTATCTGGCCGGCATCACGGCCTACTTCGGTGGCAGCGCCGCCGCGCTCGGCGAGAACCGCATTTTCTTCTTCCTTCTAACCATCACCTTGCTGTGGCTCACGATTTACGCCAACATCCATGGCCTCGGCGTCGGAAAGTGGATCACCAATGTCGGCGGCGTCGGTGCGCTCACCATCGCCGGAGTGCTTATGCTGCTAGCCGCCATCGTCCTTTTAGCCCATCGCAGCGCGCTGCAATGGAGCGACGTCGCCCCCGGCAATTTCTCCACTCTTCCGGTCGCAACCATCGGAATCGTGTGCTTCGGCCTGGTTGGACTCGAGCTCGGGCCGTTGATGGGCGACGAACTGCGCGATCCTCGCCGCACCGTTTCCCGCGCCGTCGCCTGGGGCGGAGTGTTGTGCGCCATCGGCTACGTCGGTTCCACCATGTCTCTGCTGGTGGCCGTTCCGAAATCCAAGATGGCCGTGGTGCAAGGCTTGCTTCAGGCCATCGACAGCATGAGCGCCGGTTTCGGATTGCACTGGATGCTCTTCCCCTTGGCGCTGCTATTGACCGCCGCGATCATCGGCTCGACGTCGGCCTGGGTCAGCGGATCGGCGCGCGTCCTCTTCGTTTGCGGCCTGGATCGCTACCTCCCGAAAGCTCTCCACCGTGAAAGAGGCCTATGTAACCCTGCTGGATCTCTCGGTCGCGCTCCAAATGATCTCCTACCTTTACGTTTTCCTGGCGCTGTTCCTGGTGGCCTATTCGCGCAAACCGCTATTCTTTCGCCGAAGCGTTCTATTCTTCGCTGCGCTGGTGGGCGGCGGCATGTCACTCCTCGGTCTCGGCATGGCCTTTGTCCCGTCGCACCAGATCACATCCGTCGCATCCTTTGAATGGAAAATGGTTGTGACCATGGTTTTCTTTTTGGCGCTGGCCGCCGGCTTGTTTTTCTACTATTCGCGCATCCGACCGGCGGTCGCGAATCATGGGATCATCACAGAATAAGAAAGGACTACGATGGCGTCCATTCAGATCAAGACCGCAATTCCCGGACCCCGCTCCAAGGCTTTGGCCGACCGCCGCGCGAATGCCGTGGCGCGTGGCGTCTCGCAGCTGATCCCGATTTTCGTCAGCCGAGCCGAGGGCGCAATTCTCGAAGACGCCGACGGTAACCGCTTCCTGGACCTTGGCGGCGGCATCGGTTGCCTGAACGCCGGACATCGCGCGCCCGGCGTGGTTCGCGCGATTCGCGAGCAGGCCGAGAAATTCCTCCACACCTGTTTCATGGTGACGCCTTATGACAGTTACGTGCGTCTGGCCGAGCGGCTGAACGCGCTCGCTCCCGGTAAGTCGCCCAAGAAAACGGTGCTCGTCAACAGCGGCGCCGAAGCGGTGGAGAACGCCATCAAGATCGCTCGCGCCTACACGCGACGCCCCGCCACCATTTGCTTCGAGGACGCTTTCCACGGCCGCACCCTGCTCACGATGTCGCTCACCAGCAAGACGCATCCCTACAAAGCGGG
Organism: Bryobacteraceae bacterium; assembly: GCA_050012195.1. Taxonomy (GTDB): domain Bacteria; phylum Acidobacteriota; class Terriglobia; order Bryobacterales; family Bryobacteraceae; genus Palsa-89. The sequence goes on from JBEKHQ010000792.1 coordinate 3,250, forward strand.
CTTCGAGCCGTTCGCGAGCGACGTTTATCGGATTCCTTTCGCCAGTTGCTACCGCTGCGCCTACTCGCTGAAATACCCGCAGTGCAAAGTGCACTGCGCCGAGATACTGGAAGACGTTTTCAAGCGCACCGTCGCGGCCGAATCCGTCGCGGCTATCATCGTCGAGCCTGTTCTAGGCGAAGGCGGATTCATCACCCCGCCCCGAGAGTTCCTCCCGAGGCTGCAAGAAACCTGCCGCCGCCACGGGATATTGCTGATCGCAGACGAAATCCAGACCGGCTTCGCGCGCACCGGCGAAATGTTCGCGTGCGATCACTACGGCATCGAGCCGGATCTCATGGTCACCGCGAAAACCCTGGGCGGCGGCTTGCCATTGGGCGCCATCACCGGACGCGCCGAAATCATGGATCACACCGGACCGGGATCGCTCGGCGGAACCTTCGGGGGCAATCCTCTGGCGTGCGAAGCCGCGCTCGCCACCATCGACGTCATCCAGCAAGAGAATCTTTGCGCCCGCGCGCGCGAGCTCGGCGATCGCTTCGAGCAGCGGGCCGGCGCCTGGCAGCAGCGCTTCCCCATCATCGGCGACATTCGCGGCATCGGCGCCATGCGCGCCATGGAACTAGTCACCGATCCGGATTCCCGCACTCCCGCGGCGGACGAAACCAAGCAGCTTATCAAATACTGCTACGAGCACGGCGTGATCCTGGTCTCGGCCGGGACCTATGGAAACATCATTCGCTTATTGATGCCGCTGGTGATCTCGAACGACGAGTTCGACGAAGCCTTGGGCGTAATCGAGAACGGTCTCGAAGCAGTCGCTCAAGCGGTCCCGGCGGAGGTGTTCGGTCAGGCTTCCACCCGCTGATCGGCCAGCTCTAAAGCCCGATCCAGCGCGGCGACGCCCAAGTCGATGTCACTCTTTTCTACGATCAGCGGCGGCGCGATTACGAAGTGGCTGATCCAAGCCTGCACGGAGACGCCTTGCTTCATCATTTCGGCGGCCACCTGATCCACCACCGTCGGCTTGCCGGCCACTTTCTCCGCCATCGTGTTCATGAGCTGTTTTGTCTTTCGATT
>JBEKHQ010000793.1:0-4530 GCA_050012195.1 Bryobacteraceae bacterium
AACGGTCGCGAGCGAACGATAGCAGGCGCTGATAATCCCAGGCCGAGACCTTCCGAACGCCCTGGTGGCTCACCGAGGACAGGACGTCGATGCAGCCCACGCGCGTCACCATCTTATTCCAACTTTCTTGTGTGAGCCGGTGAGACTCTTCGAGCGCGTCCATGATCGAATGGCTGGGCTGAAGGTTGTACAGCATGGAGATGGGGCCGGCATGCAAATCGCATTCCAGCAGCAGCACCTTCTTTTCCGCCAGCGTGGACAGAATGTGCGCGACAAATAGAGCCGTGGTGGTGGCCCCGCTGCCTGCTTTCGCCGGCAGAAATGCGAACACCGTGGCGCCTTTATCGCCGCCGCCGGATTCGAGCGCCCGAAAGATCGCCGCGCGGAATTCTTCGGGACTGCAAGCGATCGGGCACATGCGCGAGCCACCCTTCCAAAGCCCGCGTCGAGCTGAGACGCCCAATATGACGGTGGAAGGCTGGATAACGCGGATGTCCCGCTCGACGGCGTGGGCCGCCGCTTCATCGCTGGCCCCCAAAAATACCAGCTGCGGCGCGAACGAATTCAGCAAGCGCATGGTCTCGTGGGCCGCGGGATAATGTTCCAAGCTGCGATAGACACAGACATCGTGCGTGGCTGCGCAAAGTTGTTCAAGCTGTGCAGCGGTCTCGTGGTCTGTTCCGAAAATCAGCGCCGTCAACATTTGAGGATGCTTCTAATTCCACCGGCGGTGTCAACCGGTTGTCTCCTGGATCTTGCAATTCCCATGCCGTTATGGAGAACCCGAAATAACTCCAGGAAAAAGCTGAAACAAGGCCCGACGCTCTTCGGCGGTCCGTCATTTTTCCGTCACAGCGTTGAGATTTTGACACGGCTCGCTATAGCTCTGGAAAGACTATGCGATACTCGATCCATGAAAATGGGGGTTTGGCTCCTCATGCTCCCGCTGGCATCAACCGCTCAAAACTACGCCGCTCTTAAGACCTCCGATCATGGCGCACCGATCGTTCGTCTCACGGATGCCGCCCACGGCGTGGAAGTCTCGATCGTGCCGTCGGCCGGAAATATGGCATATCAGATGAAGGTGCACGGGAAGAACATTCTGTACTTCCCGCCTGTTGACTTCTCCGAGTATCTGAAGAGCTCCAGGATGGGCGGGATTCCGTTCCTGGCGCCATGGGCGGACCTGCTCGACGAACAAGCTTTTTGGGCGAACGGCAAACGGTACGGGTTCAACATGGGCCTCGGCAACGTCCGGGGCGAAAGGCCGATACACGGCCTGCTCACCACTTCACCGCTTTGGCAAGTGACCGAGGTGGCGGCGGATGCCCAATCCGCGCGCGTTTCAAGCCGGCTCGAATTCTGGAGGTATCCGGACCTGATGGCGCAATGGCCGTTCGCTCACGAATACGAGATGACCTACCGTTTGGCCGATGGCGTCCTGGAAGTCAAAATAGCCGTCACGAATCTGAGCGCGGACCCAATGCCGATCGCAGTCGGCTTTCACCCTTTTTTCCAAATCCCGGACATCCCGCGCGATGAGTGGATCGCGCATCTTTCCGCGCGAGTGCACGTCGTGGCGGATGAACACCAAATTCCGACCGGCGAAATGCGGCCGCTTGATATACCCAACCCAATGCCTCTCCGGGGCCAAACCTTGGACGACGGTTTTACGGACCTGGAGCGGGATGCGGATGGGCGCGCCCACTTCTCGATCGAATCGGGAGGCAAGACGGTGGAGATCCTGTTTGGCCCCAAATACCGCGTAGCCACCATTTATCTGCCGGCGCCACCACCGGGAGAGACCCGGGAGTTTATCTGCTTTGAACCCTTGGCGGCGATCATCAGTGGAGTCAACTTGGCGCGCCAAGGCAAGTATTCGGACTTGCAAACTGTGCCCGCCGGCGGAAAGTGGACCGAGAGCTTCTGGATACGCGCCAGCGGTTTCTGACGTTTTGGCCTAGCCTGCATCGGCAGGAGTACCGCGTACAGCCTTGGCCTTCGTCGGTGGTAGCTGGGTGAGAAAGTGCTTCGTCTTTCGCCGCAGCTCGCTCAACCACCGAAGCTGGATCTCCGAACCAGTCCTCAGTAGTTGGAGCAACTGTTCCGGATGCTTTGAGAAGTCGATTTTACTGGCGCCCCAGTCCGGCCGCCGGCCGTCGATGTCCGTGAATCGGTATTCACGCCCGAGTTCCCAAGAGCTGAAAAGCTGCCCCGAATGCTCTAAGATCGCCGGGTCTCCGGCCAATGCTACTACAGCGCGACCCACGAACAACGGCGACTCTGATTCCAGGAAGTTCCGGTCTTTCTTCCCGCCTTCGCGCCTGGTCTCCTCTGTGACGCCGAATCGCTCCAGCATCGTCTCCGACCTAAGAAAACCGGGGGTAACTGCAACCGCGGCTACGCCATCCGGACGTAGTTCTGCCGCCATGTTGAGAGCCAACCCTTTGAGTGCGAGCTTCACCGTCTGGGTCACCGGATTGCCTCCGGCGCTGAGCACGTCGTTTTCCGTCACCTCCACAATAAGCCCGCGGCGCTTCGGAATCATATAGGGCGCCGCATGCTTGGCGGTGATGATGTGGGACAGGAGCGACTGCCGCAGGGCTGCCTCCGCATTCTTTAGGTCCGTCTTCCAAAAAGAGCACCACTGTGCCATCAATGGGTCTTCGCCGGCGATGCTGTTCACCAAAACATCCAGGCGGCCACGCTCGCGTTCCACTCGTTGGAAGAGGGCCTTCACCTCTTCCTCCACTGTGTGATCGACCCGAAGTGCGACGGCGGAGCCGCTGGCCGCGCTAATCATTTCGGCTGTCTCTTCAACCGTTTCAGGACGATTGTACGGGGAGCGGTTGGCACGCACGCTTCGGCCAGTGCAAGAGACTGTCGCACCAGCTTCTCCGAGCGCCCTAGCGATGCCGCGACCTGCGCCGCGTGTAGCGCCGGCGACAACAGCGACGGCGCCGTCAAGTGATTTTTCTCCCGTGACTGGACGCCTGCGCGGGGTAGACATATGAATGGACCGTCGAGACCGTCCCGCCATCCGCGAACCTCCAGATGCGGGTGATAGCTCGGTTAGGCACTCCACATCAACATATGGAATAGTCGCTTCGACGGCTATTATTCGTCTATTTGAGCCTGAGGCGTTCGTAACCATTCCACTTCGTCGTATCAGTGACAATTACGCGATCGCCTGGCGCGAGTCCGCTGATAACTTGAATCAACGCGCCCGACTCTCGCCCAAACCGAACCGTCGTTCGCTTGGCGAACTCTCCGTTTGATTCGAGCACAAAGAGGGGCATCTCAGCATTTGAGTTGGCGCTCGCAGGCCTCTCGAAATACACTACGTCCTTCAGTTCACCCACCTCGATCAAAGTACCGACCTTGGTCCCCACGCTGGCGTCCTCTGAGAACGGTTCATTCAACCTGATCGTTAGTTTCCACGAATCGAGCAGTGTCGCCCGATCTATGTCAACCAGGCTTCCGATCAAGACCTCAGGTGCTTTTACCTGCACGGAAACTCGTTGGCCGACTCGTGGCGAGGGCACAGTGCCGGGCGGCACGGTAGCCAATACCTCCGGCGGCGTCAGTGAGACTATTTCGCCGACGGGCTTCAATCGGATGGGCATGTTCCCGCGGCGCACGGGGTGAATTGAAATGTTGTTCTTGTCGATTTCGGCTTCAGCCTGGCCAGCCGCGATTTGAACCGTGAGAATACCCAGCCCCAAGAGGAAGAGGATTTTGGGTTCGCGCATGACTCATCCCGTGAGCAGCTGAGATGCCACATCACGGGCAGGAGTTAAGGAGGATAGGTCAACAGTTCGACTTGTTCGGGCTTGAACTGTCGTTCGATTCTGGTATCTGCGTGTCCGATCCAGGACGTTTTGTAGTCCGTATCCACGTTCCCTGCTCAGGCGGTCTACCTGGCGGGCTCCTTGGATTTCAGAATCCGCAGCACTGAGAGTATTGTTTTCCAACTGCGCGTTGTCGCCGGCGCCCCAAAGAGCCTGTCGATCTGGCCGAGATAGCCAATCGTTTTCATGTGGCGGCGGTACACCCCATACAGGAGACGATTCTTCGAGCCAATGATTCGCACCAGCCACTCCCCACCTTCGGGAAGAGCAATTGGAAGAGAAACTCTACGGTGTCCAGCCTCCGACAGGATGCTTACAAATTGAACAGCATCTGCTGGCGGCGGCTCAGTTCCAAACGGATTGTCCATCTCTAGTCGAATCAGGTCTCTGCCGTCGCAGAAAGCGATTGTTGCCTCAAACGGCAGCTTCCGGCGCAATTCGGCAAGGAACTTTGCGCGCAACCCAGGTTTGCGAATTACAAGCGTGCCTGCGGCGCCCACGTTCACGGCATCGTAGATGCCCAGTTCTTTGGCGAGCACGCTCGGACGAAAAGCCCTGTGTCCTCCAACGTTGATACCCCGGAAGAAAACGATCAAAGCCACACTACCCATTTTGCAGCACCGAAGTGAGCTTTACACTCCTTTCCACTCCGTCGCCATACGGCCGCGTCTAAAGGGTT
>JBEKHQ010000794.1:0-4095 GCA_050012195.1 Bryobacteraceae bacterium
CCCGGACGCCAATCTCGCGCATCTCGTAGGAAAGCGCCTTGAAAGGCCTTCCATTGCGAACTTACTAGTGCAATAGAGTGCGCCGAATGGCAGCGTCAAGCGGCCGGCGATCGACCCTACATTCACAATGACGCCGCCGCGCCGCCGACGTAATCCGCGCACAACCGCGCGCCATTGCCAGCAGCCCAATGACATTCGTTTCAGACTGTTGCCGCATATTCTCAACCGATGTCGCCTCAAGAACGCCGGGCCCCGTATGAGAGTGAAGGTGTTATGTTCTTAGAAATCAGTTAAGGATTCTGGTCTGCCCCGTTGTTGGCGTAGAGCCGTGTCAGATTTTGGTAGACCGAGCCCCGACTCTGGAGTGGTTGCGGGGGATGGATTTGAACCACCGACCTTTGGGTTATGAGCCCAACGAGCTACCAGACTGCTCCACCCCGCAGTTTGATTTTAGCTCAACCCCTCCAGTCCGTCAAACTTACTCTTGTCTCATACAAGATGAGCCTGAACCGGCGATTGGATTCTCACGCAAGATGAGCCTGAAGGGGAAAGACGGGATGCTGGGGATTGATCATCAGCATGGACGACACAGAGACCACCAGCCTGGAGCAGATTCGGGACTTCCTGGCCGGCAGCGGAGAGGTGCGGTTCGCCGGCCAGCGGCGCGAGGAGGTGTACAGTTGGGTCGAAAAGACGCTGGTACGGCTCCACCAATACGCGAGCTTGGACAAGCCCGGCAAGGGATTGGTCCGGCGATACCTCTCGCGGATGACGGGACTGAGTCGAGCGCAGGTCACGCGCTTGATTGCGCTGCAACGCCGCACGGGACGGGTGAAAGCGGTGGTCTATCAGCGGACCAAGTTCGCCACGCGCTACACCGGTGCGGACGTCAATCTGCTGGCCTATGTCGACAAGGCGCACGGGAACCTAAGCGGACCGGCGACGTGCCGAATCCTCGAACGAGAGCACCACGACTACGGGCAAGCAGCTGTATGTGCGGCTGGCATCGATTTCGGTGGCGCACCTTTACCGGCGGCGCAACAGTGTGGCTTATCGGAAACGCAACACCAGTTATCAGCCCACACGACCAACGCCGATTCCGATTGGCGAGCGGCGCAAGCCGCAACCGCGCGGCGAACCGGGATTTCTGCGCATCGACACCGTGCATCAGGGCGATCAACAAGGACGCAAAGGTCTCTATCACATCAACGCCGTCGACGAAGTGACGCAGTGGGAGATTGTGGCCGCAACTCCGCAAATCTCCGAGTTGTGGCTGCTACCGGTGCTGGAGTCGATCCTGGAACAGTTCCCGTTCGTGATCCGCGGATTTCATTCCGACAACGGCAGCGAGTTCATCAACTACAACGTCGTCCGGTTGCTGGACAAGCTGCGCATCGAGCAGACCAAGTCGCGCGCGCACCACTGCGGCGACAACGGTCTGGTGGAGACCAAGAACGGCGCGGTGATCCGCAAGCACATCGGATTTGGTTACATCGAGGCGAAGCACGCTGTGGTGATCGATCAATTCCACCGGGAGCACCTCAATCCTTACGTGAACTTCCACCGGCCGTGCGCGGTGCCCCAAATCCTCACTGCGGCCAACGGCAAGCGGCGGCGCATCTACTTGCGGTGGGCGACACCGTTCGAGATGTTTCGGGAATCGCCTCAGTGCGCGAAATACCTGCGGCCCCGGGTCACGCTGGCGGAACTGGATCGCTTCGCCCAGAGCCAATCCGACACCGAAGCCGCTCTGGCGATGCAGAGCGCCAAGCGCAAACTACTTCAAAGCTTCCAGCAGAGCAACACCGCATGATCTTTTGCCGTCCGCGCCTCCCGTTGGTCGGGCCCGAACGATCCAAAAACCACCAGAAAGGGGACCTTACTCCCGCCCACCTCCCTGCCGCTTTTCAGGCTCATCCTTCGATGAGAATATGCTATGGAGTCAAAGGAATGAGCCGAAAATACGCCGTCATTTTCGAGCAGGCAGAAACGAACTGGGCGGCATACGTCCCCGATCTGCCGGGCTGCGTAACTACCGGGAAGACCTTGGAGGAAACGGAACTCAACGTTCGCGAAGCGATTTCCGGCCACATCCAAACCCTACGCGAGTTTGATGAACCGGTTCCCGAGCCCACCAGTGTCGCCAAGGAGATCGAAGTCGCTCCGATCGGATGAATCCCGAACAATGCGATGTAATGGGGACGGATGGAGACAATCACAATCGAATCCATTCCGATCGTAGTCGGACACGAAGAAGACGGTCGCTGGTGGGCCGACATCGAGTCGATGCCAGGAGTGATGGCATATGGCACGACGCGCGAGTCATCAAAGTCTTCTCAGTGAATGCTTTGTTGTCACCATTTCGCGGCGAATTTTAGTGGCCGATGTTCAACCACTTAACCTCACGCACCTCCACCGCTCCGCGCCGCCCGCCGTAACCTTGTCCTGATGGACCACAGCAACAAAGCTCCCCATCCCCGCGCCCACTCCCCGTCTCACGCGCAATGCAAAATTGTAAAAACGAACCCAACGCGGCCGTCTGCCATTGACAACCCGCCTCCTCCCGGTGCACAATACTGAAGGCGAAGAAAAGGCGAATTGCATGAACCCTAACGCCGCTCTTTCCAGTACGCTTGGATTCCGTCTCGATGCGGGTGTCCGGGATTTTCTCCCTACCGGACTCCCCCTCGATGCGGTCACCCAAGGCTTCCCTCGCGGCGCAATCTCGGAAATCATCGGGCCGGAAAGCTCCGGCCGCACCACGCTGGTGCATTCCCTGCTGGCCGCCTCCACCGCGAAATTCGAAATCTGCGCTTACGTCGATACCGGCGATTCGTTCGATCCCGTCTCGGCCGCCGCGGCAGGCGTCGCTCTCTCGCAGCTCCTCTGGGTCCGTTGCGGCCATAACGCCAACCACGCGCTCCGTGTAGCTGATTCCCTGCTCCACGCCGGCGGATTCGGCGTCGTCGTGCTCGATCTCTGCCAGATCCCCGCGCGCGCCGCCAACCGCATCCCCATTTCGTATTGGTATCGATTCCGCCGCGCCATCGAAAATACTCCGGCCATCCTCGCTCTGGTCGAAAAGGATCCTCTTGCGAAATCCTGCGCCGCGCTGATGCTCGAAATGAAGCGCACCAAAACCACCTGGACCGGAGCGCCGGGCTTCGAGCTGCTCCGCGAAGTGGAATTTGCCGCCGTCCCGCGCAAGCCCGCTCGCCCTCACACCGCAAATTTCAAGGCGAAAGCAATTGGCTAGAAAATGTTCGCCTGCATTCACAGAACATCGCCCGATCTTACGGCCGATCTCGCTTCCCTAGCCGAAGCCTTCTCGCCCTGGTTTGAACAAACCGCGCCCGACACCGTCGTCTTCCCCGTCGATGGACTTCAGCGACTCTACGGCGCTCCGCACCAGATCGCCCAAGCCATCGCGCGACATGCTAACGGGCGTGCGAATGTCGCCATTGCGAAAACCGCCGAGGCAGCCATCCTGGCCGCGCGCAATTTCCCCGGCATCACGGTTCACCCGGATTTGGATCGCCTGGACATCGCCGCTCTCCCGCTTGCGGACGATCTCCCGGAGATTCTCGAAACCTGGGGCATCCACACCCTCGATCAACTTGCCGCGCTTCCCGAAACCGGCATCGCCGAACGATTCGGGTCGCAAGGCGTCTACCTGCAGCGGCTGGCCAAAGGCGCAATCCATCGCCCGCTCCGCGTCTTTCAACCGCCCACAATTTATCAGGACCGCATCGCGCTCGATCATCCGGTCGAACTGCTAGAACCGCTGCTGTTCCTGATCGCGCGCATCCTAAATCAGCAGTGCGAAAAGCTCCACTCCAATGGAATGGCCGCCAGCGAAATCACTATCCGGCTCGAGCTGGAAAACAAAACCGAGCACCTCCGCACCTTGCGCCTGCCGGTCCCGATGCGCGACAGCAAAGCGCTCTTGAAGCTTCTGCAAATGGACCTCGAAGCCCATCCACCCGCGGCCCCAACCTTAGCGCTCGCGCTCCATCTCAAGCCCGCCCAACCACGCACCGTCCAATCCGGAATCTTTCTCCCGGTAACTCCGGCGCCCGATAAACTCGAGCTCAC
>JBEKHQ010000795.1:0-4356 GCA_050012195.1 Bryobacteraceae bacterium
CCGCCTCTGCCGGATCCGTTCGATTTGCCGAATGACCCGCCAGATCCGTTTGACAACCCCTTCGACCCCATCAACGATCTACCCGACCCCTTTGACTCCCCCTTTCCACCGGATACGGACTTGCCGCCCCTGCCGGACCCGTTCGATCTCCCCGAACCCGATCTGCCAGATCTTCCCGACCCGTTCGACGAGCCATCCCTGTTCCCCGACCCGATCGACGATCTTCCCGATCCGTTCGACGATCTTCCGCCGTTGCCTGACTTGCCGGAGCCCGTGGAAATCGGACAGGCCCTCCCTGGGCCTCACCTCGCAACGCCGCGCGTAGCCACTAGCGCGCCTGCCACCAACATCCCGGCCAAGCTCATGCCGTTCCCGCGGCCGATTCTGTTTCCCGTTGCACTAACTGTCTCCGCTGCGTCCAGCACAACCCAATGCGATCCGAACTTTTCCAGCACGCTCCTCATTCCGGAAGCCAACACCAACACCCTTGCGTTCCTGGGTACCTGCCCCCATGCGATCAATGCGCACGTCGTCGTCGGAAATGGGCCGGTGAGCGTAGCTGTCGCGCGCGACGGACAGAACGCCTGGGTCGCCAACGCCGTGGACGGCACTGTCTCGGTGGTTAACCTTGCCAGCAAAACCTCGACGCAAACCATCCCCCTTTCAATTCCCGATGGATCGCCGGCGGAGCCGAACCAGATTGCCTTCCTGCCCAACGGTACGCTGGCCTATGTGTCCGATCACGAATGCAACCCCGGATCGTTCATTCTTATCGTCAGTACATCCACTTACCAAACCGTCGGCAACATTCCCACCGGGTGCTATCCGTCGTCCATGGCGGTTACCCCGGACGGTGCGCAGTTGTGGGTATCTCAGCGCGGCGATAATCGCGTGGACGTTTATGACACTGTGACCAACGCGCACGTATTCGGCTTCAACGTTCCGAACGCAACCGGAATCGGGTTTAACCCCAGTGGCACTATCGCCTACATCGCCGGGTTCAACACCCCCGGCACCATCCAAGTCATCGATATGCAGACCTATCAGCAGATCGCGCAGATCACTGTTGGAGACGACCCGCACGTGGTGGCTGTGACGCCCACCGGCAAACACGTCTTCGTGACGAACATGGGCTCGAACTCGATCTCGCAAATCGATACAGCCACCAACACAGTGCTGCGGACCCTTCAACTTCCCAACAACGACCAACACCCGCTGGGCCTGAACTTTATTCGCTAAACTGGAGCGCAGAAAATCGAGAACGCTTGGACGACCTTGTTCTCCCGCTGCTAATGATCGCTCGCGGCTCTCGGGCCGTAGTGCGGAACGGGGCGGTCCAATTCGTAAGCGCCGAGGTCGGGCGCGCGTCCCGTATAGCCGTCCGTGATGTTTGGGAGAACGATTCCGGCGTCGACTGCGGGCGAGCCGGGCTTGAGCCGAAAATCGAAATGATCCGGACTGTAGAGCCGCTGGGGATCGGCCCTGTCGGGCTTCGAGGCTTTCACGAAGCCGTCGTAATCCACCAGGATGCTATGCCGATCCTGACCGGTCGCCGCGCTATATTCCTTCAGAGATTTGAAACTGCGCGCGACGACGCCGTTCTCGTAATCGCGCGCGACTTCGAACCGGGGCGAATTCCACTCGAAGGCGTGACTCCCGTTCGGATTCGGGAGGAAGCCGTTGTAATCGGAGTTAGTGTAGTTGGTGTAAGTAGTGACGGCGAAGACGGCGTCGAGCGCGCCCTGCGCCAAAATTAGATTGTTGCGGAAATATTCGTTGGAGGCGGGACCCACGCGGCCTTCTCCAACGATCGTGTTGTTGTAAGTCAAAATGCCGGACGAACCCTCGATATATTTGAGCGATCCGGTGGGCGTGTTATACACCAGGTTCTGATAGAAATACACGGGACCGCCAAACATGGGCTGCACGCTCAAGGCTCCCGAAGCGGAGTTAAAGCAGCGATTTCTGAATACTCGAATGTTTCGTGCGCCTCCGTCAGTCTCGATGCAATTGTCGCCCATGTTGTAAATGTCGTTGTTATAGAAATCGATGGCGAGCGGGACTCTATCGGATATGTCATTGGGCGCGCCGTCCGGAGTTCCGTAAGTGGCGACGTCGATGCCATCGTGCCAGTTAGCGACATAGTTATAAGCGATCACGTGCCCTTGGCCGTAGACCTTAATCGCATATTCGGATTTAAGTAACTCGGGAAAGCCGGGGAACTGTTGCCACAACGCGCCCGTCCAGCCCATCATCTTGTCGGGGTCGTGGCGTCCGATGAAGATATTGTCCGCGATGTAGAACTGTTTCGAACCTGACTTCAGCGTGAAACCGCTGGAGCCCGCGATGTTCTTGATGCCGAGCAAGAAGGCTACGTTCGTGTTGCGAATCGTGATGCCTTCGAAATAGTTGTAATTCCCACCCATTAGGTTGAACAGGTTCTGAGCGCCATCGCCGTCGAAGGTTACTTCTCCGTCTCCAGCCGCCTTGATGGCGATCGGTTTTTCCGCGGTGCCGCTTTGCGTGAGATAGTAAGTTCCGTCAAACAGGGTTCCCAAAGCCAGGTAACCTGGGCGGGGAAGTCCGGTCATGTAATGGAAGCGATCACTTACATAGAGACCCGCGTGCACCAGGATCACGTCTCCCGGTTGGACTCGCGGCGGATAGGCGTTCTCATAATCATAGTGCGCCGAACCCATGTAGTACGCGGCCATCAGCCCAATGAATGCGGGCTCCTGCTTCGGACCTTCCCATCCCACCGGATAAACATGATAAGTATGCCCACCGTCGGCCGGCTGGGGTTCTTTGCGCGTTCGAACGGTGACGGTTTTGAGCGCGTCGCCTTGGACGCCATCCGGGTCGGCTAGAACAAAACGGCACTCGTAGTCGGTGTCGGGATCCAGATTCAAGATGCTTCCGGCGAACATATTCGGAGCGGTGTATTTGAAAACGGGAAAACGGGATTCGCCTCCGGCGGTCGGGGGAGGCCCAGGCGTCAAGCCGACCTCTTCATGTTGCAGACGCATCAGCGGCAAAGCCTCGTGCCAGGTTTGTTCGCCTTTCTTGCGGAAGGTGACATCCACGTGAGCATTGCGATTGTCGTCGCCGCCGATTTTCCATTCGAACCCCAGCGAAACGAGGGTCGGCGGCTCGACGACGAAATCGCCCGCCGCGGTCGCGTTTTGCGCCCAGAGCGGCATCGCGACGACAATCGCCAACGCGAGCAATTTCGGGCAAACCTTAGGGCGGTGACCAGCGTTCATTGCAAATCTCCTAGCCGTGCGTTCGAGTTATGGTATCCGATTGCGCACTTGCTCGATAGGGCTATAATGATTGACCGGGCCATTGGCAGCGAAAAGACAAAGCCATTATGGCGAAGGAGAAGGAAAATGAAGAGAGTGCTAGTCGGGTTGGCGGCGCTAGTCACGATCGCCGCCGCAGCCGCGTTTGCGCAGCCCAAGGAAGCTATCGATATCACCGATGCCCAAATCAAGGAGGTGCTGAAGTTCGCTCCTCCGGCCGTTGACCAAACGCTCAAAGTAATCGATATGGGCAACTATCAACTCTCCGTCGCGATCATTCATCGCGGTCCGACGGGTGCGCCGGCGGCCGGGCGCGGGGGCGCGGGTGCGGGTAAGGCAGCAGGGACGCCCGCGGAACCGTGCGGATTGACGTCCATGCCCGCGGGCGCCAAGGCGAGCAGCGCCGGCGGGATCGCTCACGACGATACCGTCGAAACCTACGTCGTTGTCTCGGGCGGTGGGACGTTGATTACGGGGGGCGAGATCCTCAACGGAAGGAGATCGCCGGCAGACAGCGAAGTCACCAGAATCCTGAATGGCCCGTCGTGCAGCGGCAACATTGTTGGAAATTTCGTGACGCGAAAAATAGCCGTGGGAGACGTTATTGTCATTCCCGCGGGCGTGCCTCACGGATTCACCGAGATCTCCGACCACATCGATTATCTGAGCATACGCCCCGATCCGCATAAGGTTCTGGAACACGGCTACGTCAATCCGCATCTGCCCAAGACCTGACGGGAGGGCGGCGAGTCTGAGCGCGCGGATATGATCAGAACCTCGCCGCCTTTTCGCGCCGATCACGTCGGCAGTCTGCTCCGTCCGTTGGAGTTGAGGGAAGCGCGCGCCCAGCGCGAGCGCGGCGAGATCACCGCCGGCGCCCTCAAGGCTCTGGAAGATAGCTGCGTCCGGGCGGTCATCAAAAAACAAGAATCCATCGGACTCCGCGCCGTAACTGACGGCGAGTTCCGCCGCGCATTCTGGCATTTCGATTTTCTGGAAGGACTCGAAGGCGTTGAGTCCTACATCCCCGAGCAAGGAATCCAGTTCCAGGGCG
>JBEKHQ010000796.1:0-3238 GCA_050012195.1 Bryobacteraceae bacterium
GACGTCTCCGATCATGACGCGAGGCCGATCGGTTCGGGCCAGCCCCGCGCCGCGGATCTGAAATTCTCCGCCGGGGATTGCGGCCTCCGGCGTGACGGTCGAAATCTGCGGGCGGCCATTCGATTCCTTCTTGGAAGCCATATCAAAAAAGATGCAATCGGTCTAATAAGAATATAGCAAGCGCACCATAAAGCCCAGCCATCACATCGTCGGCCACGATGCCGACGCCGCCGGGCAGGCGTTCGAATTGCCGGGCCGGAGGCGGTTTCCAGATATCCAAGATCCGAAAGAACGCGAACGCAAACAGCCAGCTCTTCCAATTCAGCGTGGACGCACCGGCCAACGTGATCCACTGGCCGATCACTTCGTCAACGACAACCAGGCCGGGATCTTCGCGCCCCTCCAGCTTCGCCACCACATCGGCGGACCAAATTCCGGGGATGAGCAGAAGCGCGGCCAAAATCAAAAACGCGCCGCGCCCCCAGCCCAGCCAAAGATGCAACGCGATGGCGATGGCAAGGGCGGCGAGCGAACCGGCGGTTCCCGGCGCGACCGGCGAATATCCGCAGCCGAACCAGGTGGCGATCAGCCGCGCGGCCGCGTTACGAATCTTGCTGGGGGCGGCCGGCATCGTCGTCGGGCTCTTCGGCCTGAACGGGAGTTGAAATGACGTACTTCTCGCTGGCCCAATTGCCAAGGTCCACGATCTTACAACGCTCGCTGCAAAACGGATAGAAGGCGTTGTCGGGTCCGGTTGCTTTTTTGCAGATCGGGCATTTCATCGCATTGCGGCGAGGATGGGAAACGGTTCTTCCTCGGTAGGGCGCGGCGATTCGGACGGCGCCAAGAGCGTGCCCACGAGGTCATAGTCGTGCGCCTCGGTGATTCGCAGCCGACGTATCTCGCCCGTGCGCGGTTCGGCGCCCTCGAAATCATTGATGTAACAGAAGCCGTCGATCTCCGGCGCCTGCGTGGACATGCGCGCCTGCCACAACAGATCGGTTTCTTCCGACGGGCCTTCCACCAGCACGTCCACTTCCTGTCCGATCATCGCGCGATTACGAACGCGCGAGATGCGGCGCTGGTCGGCCATCAGCTTACGCTTGCGATTCTGAATGGTGCGCCCGTCCAACTTCGCGTCCAGGTGAAAGCTGGCGCTTGAATCCTCGTCCGAATACGCGAACACGCCCAAGCGATCGAATTGCGCGGCTTTCACGAAATCGCGAAGGTTCTCGAAATCGGCTTCCGTCTCGCCCGGAAATCCAACGATCATGCTGGTGCGGATGGCGACGCCAGGAATGGTGGTGCGGACCTTCTCGATCAGCTTCAGGAAGAAATCGCCGTGCGAGCCGCGCTTCATGCGCTTTAAGACTGCGGCGCTGGAATGCTGTAGCGGCATGTCGATGTACTTCACCAAGGCCGCATGCTCCGCGATCGTATCGAGCAGCTTTTGGTTGATCCGGTTCGGATAGCAATAGAGGAAGCGAACCCACTTGGCGAAGGGAGTCTCGATTTCGGCGAGCCGGGCCATTAATTGCGCCAGACCGTCCTTGATTCCAAGGTCTTCGCCGTACGACGTGGTGTCCTGGCCGATGAGATTGATTTCGCGGACGCCTTGCGCGAACATGCGCGACGCCTCCGCCACCACGGATTCAAAGCGGCGGCTCCGAAATTTGCCGCGATATTGCGGGATGACGCAAAACGAACAGGGGTGATCGCAGCCTTCCGCGATCTTGATGTAGGCGTAATGGCGCGCGGTGGAGAGCACGCGCGGAGTGAGGTCATGGTAGAGGTACGGCTCGAACGGATTAGCTCTGGGAGCCACGCCTTCGCAGTGCGCGACGATGCTGTCGAGTTCGTTGGTACCGATCACGGCGTCCACTTCGGGAATCTGGCCGCGGATCTGGTCGCGATATCGCTCGACTAAGCAACCGGCCACGATCAGCTTCTGCGCGCGTCCGGTCTTCTTGTATTCGGCCATCTCGAGGATGGTGTCGACGGATTCCTGCTTGGCCGGATCGATGAAGCTGCACGTGTTCACCACCAGGACGTCGGCCGAGCCCGGATCGTTGGTGAGTTCGTGGCCGCGCTCCGCCAACTGGCCCATCATGACTTCGGTGTCCACAAGGTTCTTGGGGCATCCGAGACTAATAAAGCCAATTTTCAAGGTGGTTGATCCAGCGGAGAAGTGCGCAACCTCAGGATAACAGACCGTGGAATTTTCAGAAATGGGCGTGGCCGTAAAGAACCGCCGCCCCCGCCAAATGTTTGACGCCGGGAAGGCGCAAAAGAAGCGCCGAGCGTTCGTAATTGTAATTTTGCAAAACGAACCGATCCAGCCGGCCCAGGAGAGCGAACGGCCGGATTCGCAAATCTGGAAGATGTGATCGCAGCAGGGCGATTTCGGCCGGTTCGAGCGGCCGTTCGTCGGGCGTCGCGTCCGTATGAACCGGGATCAGGAACCGAATCTGTCGCAGAGTCGGGCTGAAATTGACCGGCTCGGAAAAGACCACCAAAGCGCCGGGCTTCGCGCATTCCAACAGTTTCGCGAGGACCGCGTCCAGGTCGGCGATCAGATGATGAAGGATCGCGTCGCCCCAGATTACATCGAACGTCCCCAGGCTCGACGGAGCGGTTTCGAGCGGCGCGCAAATGAATTCCACCCGGTCTCCGACGCCATTGATGTGCGCCCGGTGTCTCGCGACCTCGATCGACTGCGGCGATATATCGATGCCCACCACCATCGCCGCGCCGAGTTTCGCCAGCAGCACGCTATTGCCGCCGTCGCCGCATCCGACGTCCAGGATGCGCTTGCCTTGAAGGTCGCCGAGCAGGTGGAATCGAAACTCTTTGTTGAAGCGCAGGCGGCGCGCCCGCAACTAAGCTCCATCGTAGCCTAACTTGAGACGAATTTCCGTTCATCCCACTACTCTCGAAACCCGTGAATGCAACCACGCCCGATCGCAGCCGGCGCTTCGTCCTGAACGTTCTCTGGAACTGGCTGGGCACGGGCGCAAGCTTGTTCATTGGCTTCGTTCTCTCGCCTTACCTGATTTTGAAACTGGGCCCCGACGGTTACGGCGTGTGGGCCATCACGTTCTCCTTGGTCGAGTACTACTGGTTCTTCGACCTTGGTTTCCGTTCGGCGACGGTGAAGTTCGTTGCGCACTACTCGGCGACCAACGAACCGGACAACGTGCGCGCGGTGATCAGCACGGTGTTCATTTATTCCGCCGCC
>JBEKHQ010000797.1:0-4035 GCA_050012195.1 Bryobacteraceae bacterium
ACCGCCTTTGGCATTTCCAAACTTGTCGCGTGCGATCGGATCCGGGGCCGAGGGATCGCCTAGTTCGAGCAGCGGCGACTTGGGCGGTTCCTGGCCGCCCCGGATCCAAAGGACCAGCGCGTTCAGGGCCGCCTTCACGACCGCGTGGCCGGGCGCGGCATTAATGGGATCCTTGCAATTCATGCTGTGGTCCAGCGGCGGCGGCACCTCAACCACCCAGCGCGGAGTCTCAGAATGCGCTCCCCCAGCGACTTCCCAGAGCCGAAAATGCTTGCTGTCCGGCTGTCGCGCCAGGTGCGAACGGAGAGCAACGTAATCGCCCTCCATCTGCAAATCGAGGACGGGCACGTCGAGATCGGTTCGAATGTGCGGGTTCGCCGCCACGATGCCGCGCACATTCTCCGGGAACCCATAGGTGCCGCCCACCCGGCTGTGCACGAAGTATCCATCGTACACATGAGTCTGCGGATGAACGGCGTTGATATATCCGATCAGGAAGGCTGCGGATTGCGAACGGCCAACCGCCACCATCTCCCGGATTTGCAGACCTCCCAGCGGATCAATTCCCTCTGGGTGGCGCAAGGCTTGCCCGCCTTGCGAATAGATATCCCAGGCGTAGTTGTCACCTGGATGCTCCAGCGAGCTGTATCGGGTCGGATCCCAGGCTTTGAGCCCGCTTCTCGGCGAATTCACTCCAGCTGCCTGCACACCCAGCCCGACCCAGGCGTAGCCATCGCGCAGCAGCTCCTCCTGCATTTGAATGAAGTCGGCCGCTCCCTCCATGAGAGCAGTAACGTTCAGCCACTCGACGACAAGGATACCGTTGAAACGCCGAGCATCCGCAGGCCGCCGCACCAGCATGCGAACTTTGTAATCCGCGGTACCTGCGATCTTCGTGGCCCAAACACCATCCACGCCCCAGGGCCCATCGTTGCCGAACGCCCTGGCCGTGCCGCCGTAAAAATACTCGTTTTCGAGATAACCTGCGCGCTCCAAATCGCCAGTCGGCACCGCCCCGAACGCTACCCCGTGATCACCTCCTGATATTGGACCAGTTATCGTAGGATTTGGGGCGGCCATTTTTGAGACCGATCCGGTCTTAGCGGAGTCGTAGCCATTGCTCTGCCCGCCGAAAAGCAGCCCCGGTGCCGTGACAATTAGCGTAATGGCCTTGATGGCTTGCCGGTAAGAGGTGAGTGGGCGGGATTTGGTGGGCATAGTCAATTCTAGTCCCCGATGCTCTCGACCTTCAAGATATCGCCCTAGCTTTTTCGCGCGGCGATGTGAACTTGTGCCCGATGTATGCGCTCACCATTTCGGCCCTTTGGCCGTGATCACGGTGGAGAAATCCATCCCGGCAATCAACTCCCGGTGATTCTTCAGAAACGTCCGCCATAGTTGAGCAGCCCCGTCGCGGCGATGCAACTGCGAAAGGTATCGCGAAACGGTTCGCTCGGAATCCCGAACCCCAGTGCGGCGATTGCCGCACGCCGTCAAGGTTCCCGCCTGTTTAAGAAGGGCTGGTCCGTCGGAGGCATGCAAAGCCTGTTCCGGAACACCGAAGATCACAAACGGAATGGCGATTGGCAATCCACCTTCTATATCGAGAAGAAGATTACGAAGTCCTTGAGACGTTTTTGCCGAGTATGCTGGCGATTTCTCTCAACGGGGTGGGCCAAGCGAGATTGCCCATTTAGACATGAGGGACCTGATTCCGGATTATGCCGGCTCCCTGCTGGCTCCAGTGTCCAACTCAAGCCCACGCCTCCGCGTAAGAGACTACGAAATTGACGAAATAAGGTCGCGTCCCCCTCGATCCTCATTCCTTAAGCTGACATAGCACGCGAGGGCCGGCTTGGGCGTGTGTCAGCGCCTACAGCTTCCTCTTGAAACAGCCGTTGTACTGTAGATGTTACTTCGTCCCAAACTCTCATTGATCTCAGCGGCCGTTGCGCTCGTGCTTTCGCACCCATTCAAGGGGTTGATACGTGCGGCGACTCGGCTACCTGTGCAAGTAACGCCGCCGTCAAGAACGGGGCCACTATCCCGGCTACCCCGGAAATTTTAGCAGAAGTGCCCGTAAGGTCAAACAACTCATGCGGCGCGGCCATAGCACTTCAGCAGACCTCCGAGCCGGTGGCGACACTCAACGGTGCGGCCGCGCTGTTTGGGTTCGTCGCCAGCCTCTGGGAAAAGCAATTTGTTTCCTTTCCCTTGATGGTTTCTTTCGCCGTGATAATGAGCGCTGAATTCGGCCAGAGCCGCGCCTACGGCGATTCTGCTCTATTCCTACACCGCCGCCACCAACTCCACCGTGGAAGTACAGTGCCTCGCCCCGCCCGGCGCCAGCGCCTTCACCATTTCCCCGGATACCTTGGCGAACCTGCCCTCGAGCTATCAGATCATCGATGGCTCTTACGCTGCGTTGTACGTCGGAACGCTCGGTTTGAATAAGGCCATCTCATTCACCAACGGCCTGGCCGCGAATGGGATTTTACTCAACTCGAGTTGGCTCGCTCAATCGGTGGTGCTGCAATGAAATTCCCCTGTTTATTCTTGATCGTCTCAGGTTCGCTGTTGGCACAAACTGTAACGCCCGCGAGCCCTTTGGCTGAAACGTTTTTCTATATCACCGGAGTCACCGGAAACCAAACTGAAACCGTTATCGACTCGGGAACGTTCAGCCTTCCGGGTTATCTTACAGCTGGGACAACACAGACATCCCCAGTTTCCACTGGATCAGTGACTTACTCCTACGCCGCGACTAGCCCTGCTGTAGCTCCCTTCTATAACCAATTTCCTAATGGCGAAGTAATGTACAGCCCTTTGGTTCGATCGCGACTCGCGGCAGCGAGTCACCTAAACCTGACAACCGTGCAGCCACTGGCGCCCCCGGACGTCCAGTTGATCTTCGTGGTCCGCGCATCAAAGGCGCTCCGCCGATTCGTGTCGTTCTGCGCCACATGTGGCGTAACTCGAAACTCCCGCATCTGCTCCACGAAGTCCGCTGTGTCGTAGCCACGATCCGCTCCCAGTGTCACGCGCGTACTGCCACCCGGAATCTGCTCCACCATCTCGATCGCCGCATCGCGCTCAGCCGTGCCGGTGGCCAGCGTCACACGCGTGTTCACTACCAATCCGTTGCGATTCTCGGTGAGTATGTGTCCCAGATATTCCAACCTCGCTTCGCTCCCGCTGCTCTTCTTATAGAGACGTGCCAGCGGATCAGTCTTCGATTGGTGCGTGTCGTTGGAGCGTTTCTGCTTGCGGTAATCGATGGTTGGATTGCTCCCCGGATCTGGCGGCGGAGGCGGTTTCAACACATCCTCATCATCCTTGAGCTGGAAACTCTTCTGCCCCGCCCAGGCCTCAACTAGCGTTCCATCCACTGTGAAGTGCTCGTCCGATAACAGCTTCTTGCGCCGTGCTTGTCTCAACACCGCGCGGAAAAACTCTTCGGCGATCTCGCCTTCCAGCAACCGGTCGCGATTCTTTGTGAACACCGTCGGATGCCATACTTCCTCGTTCATCGACAGCCCCACGAACCAGCGGTGCAGCAGGTTGTACTGCAACTGCTCCATCAGCATCCGCTCGCTGCGGATCGAGTACAGCATCTTGCAGCAGCAGTGCCCGCAGCAATCGTTCCGGCGGAATCGATTTCCGCCCATCCTCGTCGGAGCTCATCGAAGCGTCCGTCCAGCGCTTTCAGCGCCTCGTCCACCATCGCCCGGATCGGCCGCAGTGGGTGGTTTGGCGGCACTCGCTCCTCCAACGATCCATATCCGAACAGCTCGTGCTGAGTTTGGTCTTCTCCGCGCATACGGAGAAGACGATTTCATTTGCTTTTTGGATACTCTCCGAAAGAGCTTTTCAGCAGCCTGCTAAAGTAAGGTGCTGAAAGTCGTCGCTCTAACAGGCTGCGGAAAATCGGCTGAATTCGGCAAAGAGAGGCTTGCCTCGTAGGTTTTGTGTGTCGGTTCAGTTCTCGCCAGAGCCGCTTTCTTGCGGCTCATGGCCCGAGCGGGAGCTCAGACC
>JBEKHQ010000798.1:0-3167 GCA_050012195.1 Bryobacteraceae bacterium
TGGAGAGCAATTTGTGGCCGCGCCGGTCTTGAACGTCGGCGAATACTACATTGGCCACTTTCTCTTGCGCCCCGTTCCAGATGCTAAGCTCCAGGAACTCCGATCCGGCCGCGACTGGACGCAGCTGCGCGCGCAGAGTTCCGCCGACCTTATGGAATTCCGCCCACGATTTGAGCCAATCTTCCAAAACGCGCGGCGGCACTTCCGTTTGTACCAGGTGTTGATGCTGGGTGGACCCTTTGCCCATCGCTTTGGTGGTGGCGGTTCGGCCCGACGAGGCCATCAGCGCCGCATCCAGGCGGGGACCGCCGACCAGCGTCTGCGGCGTGCGATAAGGCGATTCCAGCAGCCGGAATTCCCGCTGCAGGCGCGCCAGCGATAGCATCCCGTCCTGCTTGAGCGCGGTGGCGAACTCCTCCGCCGCCAGCCCGTCGATCTGATGCCCGCCATAGGTAATGAAATTGAAGACGAACCCCAGCTTGCCCAGCTCCTCGGGGAAGCGCTTCATCTGGTCGTCGCTCATACCGGTGGTGTCCCAGTTGAACGAAGGCGACAAATTATAAGCCAGCATTTTGTCGGGGAACTCGGCATGAATCGCTTCGGCGAACTCTCTCGCCTCCCCCAGGTCCGCCGTGGCCGTTTCCATCCACAAAATGTCGGAAAACGGCGCGGCCCCGAGCGACTTCGCGATCGCGTAATCCAAGCCTCCTTGCACCTGGTAGTAGCCGTCCGGTGTCTTGGCGAGTTCCGCGTCCCAGGCGATGCTGATTCCCATCGACTTGGCACGATTCCTCGCCGAATACCAAGAGGCTCGTTTGGAGAATGCCAACCATTCTTCCACCTTCATCTCCACCAGTTCGCCTTGGCTCGAACGAAACTCGATCACGTCGGCAACCGCTTGGCGATAGGTCTTCAAATCCGCCGCGGTCTGCCACACTTGCAGGAACTCGGTGATCACCTTGTCGAGCAGGGCGTCGACCGATGTGTCCTTGCCGTCTCGAAAAGCCTTCGCGTTCTTCTCCACTACCGCCGTGACGCCCGCCCTTTCGAGCCACGCCCTGGCGGCTTCCTGTTCCGACGGAGACGCGGCGAACATCAGGTGACCCTTGATCTCGCCGATCCCCAGTTCGGACAGTTTCGTGAGGATGGCCAGGAAACTGGCCTTGTAGCTGGGCACGTCGACGTTGGCCGCCCCAAGAATAAACGGCTGGTCCCGCTCGTCCGCGCAACTATCCAGCAGGCTCGCGGCCTCGGCGTCGGTGCGCGCCACTATAATGCCCGGAACCCGCATGACATCGAGTTGGAAGCGTGCCGCGCTCAGCCTTTGAATCTGCTCGCTTTCCGCTACCAGCACCTTGCCGCCTTGGTGACCGCACTTCTTTACTCCTGGTTTCTGATCCTCGATGTGGTAGCCGGGCACTCCCGCTTCGACGAATCGTCGAATCAGGTTCCGCACGTGCGCATCGCCGCCGTGCCCCGTGTCGGCGTCGGCAATGATGAACGGCCGAAAGTCGATTTCAGCGGTCGCGGTGCGTTGTTCCGCGGTCATCCGGGAGCGAGCGAAAACCTGGTTCTTATCCGCGGTCAGCAGAGCGCGAACGATGGCGGCGCCTTCTTCCGGTACCTGGCTCAAAGGATAGCTGGCCAGGTCCGCCCCGGGATCTTCGGTGACGCCGCCCTTCGCCGACGTCGCCCAACCGCCCAAATAGATGCCTTCGATTCCCAAACGCTTGATGGTTACCGCTTGCCCCGGCGAATAGGGACCGAAAGTCGTGATCGACTTGCCACCCCCGTACAGCTCCCGCAGGCGCGCATAGAAAGCTTCCGCCGCCTTCCGTGCCACCGGATACTCTGCACCGATGGTTCCTTGCTGTTCCACCACTTGGCGAGCTGAGTACAAACGCACGATCCCGTTGAAGCGGGCACTGGACATCCAAGTATTGGCCTCGGCTACGCGATCCTCAAAAGAACTCATGATCGTCTCCTCTTTGCGCGACTCGCGAACGGTCCCGGCAATCAGCCAGTGTACATCTAACCAGTGCGATATACTCGTCGCCGTCATGCACAAAATGATCTTACTTTTGGCCGTTACCGCCTGCGCCCAGACTCCGAACCACGATTTCGGCTACACCGATACGCCCATCCTCCCCGGCCTGCCTTATCGCGTTCACGACCCCGCCGCGTGGAAGGTCGAAAACGGCTATGTAGAGGTGGCGCCCGGCGCCGGCGACCTCGTCACCAAGGACAAATTCGGCGACGTCCAACTGCACGTCGAGTGGGCGTCGCCCGCCGCGGTGACCGGAACCAGCCAGGGACGCGGGAACAGCGGCGTATTTCTCCAGGGCCGCTACGAGGTGCAGGTGCTCGATTCCTATCAGAACCGCACCTACGCCGACGGCCAAGCCGCCGCCATTTACGGCCAGTGGCCTCCGCTGGTAAACGCCGCGCGCAAGCCCGGCGAGTGGCAAACGTACGACATCGTGTTCGAAGCCCCTCGATTCCAGGGCGAAAAGCTGACCAAGCCCGCTTATCTCACCGTGTTCCATAACGGCGTGCTGGTGCAGCTTCACCGGGAAGTGATGGGCCCCACCCAGCACCGGGCCCTTGCCAAATACGTTCCGCAGCCCGCCGAGGATTCGCTGAAGCTGCAGGATCACGCCAATCTGGTCCGCTACCGCAATATCTGGATTCGTCGAATCGGCATGCCGTAATCCGGCGCGCCCCCTGAAATTACACAAGTGTTACAAAGCCGCCCTGCAATCCCGGTTAGGCTTGAATTGCACTCCTACATAATGACAACCATCCAGGCAGTTGCCCAGTTGCGCGTGGAATTCGCCCGCCGCGGCTGGGACCAAAAGGCGACGTCCCGGATCGTGTTCGAACTATTGATCCACGCGGCTATTGCGGTGGCGGGTATCGCCATCTTCATGACTTTCCACAACCCGGCTGTGCGCCTTCTGGCTATCCTGATTTCGTCCTTCGGCTGCATGGGCGTAGGCACCAATACGCACACTTCCACGCACTACGGCACCAGCGATAAGCGCTGGATCAACGAGGCTCTCAGCTATCTCGGATATCCGATGTTCCTGGGCCTCTCGGCGACGTACTGGTGGTACAAGCACGTAGTGCTGCACCATCCCTCGCCGAACGTGGTGGGAGTGGACACG
>JBEKHQ010000799.1:0-3396 GCA_050012195.1 Bryobacteraceae bacterium
GTGGCGGATCGACGTCCGGCTCCAATAGCCAAACCTTGCGGTCGTGGAAATACTCGATCAGTGGCCGATCGTCATTCCAGTTCATTTCGCGCGCCCAAACGACTTTGGCGCGATCGATGTCGGCTCGATTGTAGACCCACTCGTCGTGGAGCGCGTGCTGGGGCGCGTATCGGACCAGTATCAGCGAACGAGCCGGCTGGCGCTCGAGCTTTTGCTGGATCGCCTGCCGGTCGCTCGCGAACTTGCTCGGCTGCCCCAGGAGCAGGCAGGCGAATGCAACCTGAATCGCAAACTGGACGCCGAAAAGCATAAGCAGCGGCGTCGCGATGGCCGAACCCAGCGGCTTGCCTTTGTATCGCCAGAATCTCAACCCGAGCAGGCCGTACATCAGCAACAGAAAGAAAAGCGACGTGGACGGCGCCAGGTAATGTGGCCAGATCGTTTCTTCAGCCGCCAAGCCGGCCAGGAAGCAGCAGAAGATCAACAGCGCCAGACGAACCCGAGCGTTTTTCCAAACGAACAGCAAACCCAGCAGCGGGAAGGCCAGCAGCCAGTGGCCAGCGTAGAACTGGTAGTTGAAGATCAGCTTGGCGAAATAACCCAATACGACGTGCGAGCGCATTTGGTGATCGATATCCATCGCAAAGTTCACCCAGAATTCGCGCATAACGGCGTGGTGATAAATAGGTTCGGGCCGTGGACTCTGCCACAGAAAGACCGGGCTCATGGTGTACCGAGCGTCATGCGCCTGGTAAGGAGTGAGCCAGGGATTGCCCGTGACACGGTAGTTGTAGAATGCCATCGCTGCCAGAGACAACCCGACGACCAGGCCGATCGGCAGCACCGTTTTGGCAAACGCTTCGAGCTTTCGCGCCGGTTTACGAACCAGCGCGACCGCCAGCACTACGGTTGCCGTGCCGCCCAGAACAGCTCCTTCAAAGGGACGGCTATGCATCAGGATCGCGAGCCCCGAACCAAACACCAGCGCGTTCCGGATTCCCGGCCTGCGCATCAGCCGAGGGAGCGCGCCGAGCACCAAAGCGCCGCCGGCCGCGGCCACTGCGCCTCCCCAATAGGAGTTCATCCAATAATCGGTGACGCCGAACCGCATCGCCGCTAGTGTCGCGCCTAATAACGCGGCGGATGGCGGAAGCCAGCCTTGCAGCATCCAACAAATGGCCGCGCACATCGCGCCGACGCTCAACCAGACGCCGATCCATGGAGACCCGAGAATTTGCCCCAGCGCCAGCGTCAAGCCTTGCAGCGCTGGATACTTCGAGGCGTAAGTGGGCTGCTGGAGAATATGGAACGATTCGAAGTGAATCCAAAATGGATGCGGAGGATTCGCCACGCGCCCCGATGCGAAAGTGTCGGCGGCGAGCAGATAGCTGAACTCGTCGTGGATGGCCGGCTTGGGGACGGGCACCAGCGGCAGCAGCGCCAGCCGGATTGTGAGAGCCGCGATGGCCACCGTAAGGCACGCCAATCCCCGCCTCATCGCCAGTCGCCGGAAGCCCGTGCCGAGCCTTTGAACCGTGTTATCCACGCCGGCGTCGTACAGTTCCCGCACCGGGTGCTGCTCGATCGAAGCCGCCACGCCGGTGCACACGTTGCTCGAGATGCAGACTTCGAGCGGCACGTTCAACTCGCGCAATCGTGCGAGCAGCGCCGGATCTCGCGCAGCCGCGATCCCGTGCCCGATGCGTTCGGCGCCGATTTCGAGCGCCGCCCAGACCGATCCGGGCCCCGTGGTCTCCCCGGCGTGACAGACCAGATGCAGACCACCGTCGCGCGCGAACGCGAACACGTCGCGGAACCACTCTGCCGGCCCGCGCGCCTCGTCGCCGCCGATGCCATATGCGATAACGCCATCGTCGCGGCGCGAAACCGCGAACTTAGCCACTTCCATTCCCGGTTCAGCGCCGAAATGCCGAACGGAGTCCAGAATCCAGCGGACCTGAATATCCCTCCGTTGCGATTCCTTCCAGAGGGCGTCGTAAATCGCGTCGAGCTCTTGCCCCTTCCACAGCACCACCCCCGCCGAAAGCGTGATCTCGGCGTACGTGACATTCTGTGAAACCAGCCGCTCGATCAAGCGCCGCGTAGCGATGGCATAATGTTCCGGCTTCCGCAGCTTGCCGGTAATCCATATATAGCCCCGCAGGAATTCCGCGAACGTGCTGCAACTGAGGTTGGCTTGAATTTCATCTCGATCGAGCGACGAATCGATCTCGAGCAGCGTGTCCGGTTCGATTGCTCCCTCGAGGTGCAGGTGCAGTTCTGCTTTCGGCAAAGGCACCTTGTCATAATAGCTGTGCATGACTTCTCAGGACATCGACGCCATCGTCTCCGGTAAACACGGCGACCCGTTCGGCGTCCTCGGACCCCATCAAACCGGGAAGGGATGGGAGGTGCGCGCGTTCCTTCCGCAAGCCAGGGACGCTTTCCTGATAAGCGCAGGCGCCAAGCAGGCCATGCGCAAGGTGCGGCCCGAAGGGTTCCTGATTGCGAAGCTCAAAAGCGCTCCCCAGCGTTACTCGTTCGAAATCACGCAGTGGAACGGCTCCTCGGTAACGATAGAGGACCCTTATCGCTTCCCTCCCCTGCTCTCCGATTTCGACCTGCATATTCACGGCGAAGGAACGCAATACGAGAGCTACCGGACCATGGGGGCCCACTTGGTGGATTGCGAAGGCGTCGCGGGCGTCCGTTTCGCGGTGTGGGCGCCCAACGCGGAAGTGGTGAGCGTGGTCGGCGATTTTAACGAATGGGATGAGCGCCGGCATCCGATGCGCGCGCGCAGCGGCGGAATTTGGGAGCTGTTCGTCCCCGGTGTCGGCGCCGGCACGAATTACAAATATTCGGTGCGCTCGCGCGTAGACGGCTCGCGGCAGCAGAAGACCGATCCCTACGGATTCGCGATGGAGAACCCGCCGAAATCGGCGTCGATCGTCTGCGATCTCGACCAATATAAATGGAGTGACGACGCGTGGATGGCGCGGCGCGCCAAGCAAGATCTTCTGAAAGAACCGGTTTCCATCTATGAAGTGCATCTAGGCTCCTGGCTGCGTGGACCGCTCAATTCCTATCTGAGCTATCGAGAGCTGGCGGAGCAATTGGTGGAGTACGTGAAGCGCCTGGGCTACACGCATCTGCAGTTGCTGCCGGTCATGGAGCATCCGTTCTCCGGGTCGTGGGGCTATCAGGTGGTGGGCTATTACGCTCCCACCGCGCGGTTCGGAACGCCGGCGGACTTCATGTACTTCGTGGATCGCTGCCATCAGGCCGGCATTGGCGTAATTGTCGATTGGGTGCCCGGGCACTTTCCGAAGGACGCGCATGGGTTGGCGCGCTTCGACGGCACCTCGATCTACGAGCATGCCGACCCCCGCAAGG
>JBEKHQ010000799.1:3402-4465 GCA_050012195.1 Bryobacteraceae bacterium
GGCCGCAACGAGGTACGAACGTTCCTGATTTCAAACGCCCTGTTTTGGCTGCGCATTTATCACATCGACGGACTGCGCGTGGACGCCGTGGCCTCGATGCTGTATCTGGATTACTCGCGCGAGCAGGGCGAGTGGATCCCTAACCAGTACGGCGGCAATGAGAATCTGGAAGCCATCGATTTTCTGCACCGCTTCAACGAGCTGGCCCATCAGGTCCCCGGCGCCGTCACTATCGCCGAGGAGTCCACCCAGTTTGTCGGCGTTTCGCGGCCGGTTTATCTCCACGGTCTCGGCTTCACCATGAAATGGAACATGGGCTGGATGCACGACATGTTCGACTATTTCTCCCAGGACTCGATCCACCGCAAGTTTCACCACAACAACATCACCTTCAGCCTGCTGTACGCCTTCACGGAAAATTTCGTGCTTCCGATCTCGCACGACGAGGTGGTGCATCGCAAGCGCTCGTTGCTCAGCAAAATGCCGGGGGACGTGTGGCAGAAGTTCGCCAACGTGCGGGCTTTCCTGTCGTATATGTACGGGCATCCCGGCAAGAAACTCCTGTTCATGGGCGTCGAAATCGGCGTTTGGAATGAGTGGGACCACGATCACAGCCTGCCCTGGGAACTGCTCCATTTCGACTTTCACCGCAAGTTGCAGACATTCGTGACCGAGCTGAATCGTCTGTATACTTCGCATCCGGCGCTTTATGAAGTCGATTTCCATTGGGCGGGATTCGAGTGGGTGGATCTCCGCGACGTGGATGGCTCGACCATATCCTTCATTCGCAGACCGAAGCGGGGCCGGCCTTTCCTGCTGTTTGTGTGCAATTTCACGCCGGTGCCGCGGTGGAACTACCGGATCGGCGTGCCCGACCCGGGCGTCTACCGCGAGATTTTCAACTCCGATTCGGAGCAGTTCGGCGGAAGCAACATGGGCAACGGCGGCCGCGCGGTATCGGAACCGATTGGACGGAACAAGCACTACCACAGCCTGTCGATTACGCTTCCGCCGCTGGCGGTGGTGGTGTTCGAATCGCCGGGGTAGCAACTAAGCGTGAGTG
>JBEKHQ010000800.1:0-2007 GCA_050012195.1 Bryobacteraceae bacterium
AGTTCGTCTACTACTTCGGCTGCCCTGCGGATTGCACATATAACTTCAACAACGACTTCTATGAGTTTGGCCTTCTAGACATCGGTTCAGACCTGGTCGGTTATACGGGAGGCGCAATCGCACCCGACTCCTACGTTGCCTTGGATACGCCTGTTCTCGGTTCTGGTGATCCGGAGGTCCAATACTCCCTGTCGGGGACGGTCACTCCTGCGTCGGCAGCCACTCCGGAACCGCGTTACACTGCGCTGCTTGGGCTGCTCTTAATCGGATCGCTCGTTGCGGTTCGGCGACGCCGGCAGGCTTAAGCCCGCGTTCGTCAATTGAGCGGAGTTGCATTGCTCTGATTGAGCGTGATCGAGTTTGATCCCGCCTTGAGTTGCACGGCCTGTCCCCAGACTAGCGGCTGGTTGTTGTAGCGCGTGGAGATCATCAGATAGTAGGTTCCGGGCGGCACACCGGGAAAGGTTCCGCTGCCTGTGGCATCGGCGCGGACTGCCGAAGCTGCATTCACCTTGATAGCGTCGTTAACCTTTTGGCAATCAGGCGTCCTGTTGGCACAAGCCTTGGCCGCGTACATAAAGGGCGACGTTCCAGGCGGGACAGAGACGCCACCTTTCGCGAGAGCGTTGCCGTAGCTGTCGCGTAGAAGAATGTAGGGATGCCCGGCGAGCGGATTCGGAGCGCCTGGTTGCGCGGGAAATCCGGAGACGACGGACAGAGCGGCGTTGCCCAGCGGCGCGTCTGGAGTTGAAAGAGTGCCGCCTCCGTTGGGTGTGCCTGCCGCGGACGCTATGGTCGTTGCCGCGGCACCGCCTGTTGACGGGATGGTCTTGCTGGGAGCGAGAACGGCGAGGTTGCAGGTCTGCTCGAGCGGAGCGAAGGTGAAATCACCGTTGTCGTTCTGGCCGACCACGATGCGTCCGTGGACCTGATAGGGGCCGGAGCCGGCATCGAGCGATCCGTTGGGGCCGAAGGCGAGCATGAGCGGATGATCCGGCGCGTCGATTTTTATGGCCGCCCGGGTTCCGTCCGCGACCACGGTGTACGGATAGGCGCGCGCGGCGTCGGGCCCGCAGCCGAGGATAACGGACTCGGGGAAGAACTGGACGCTGAATCCGGTGGAGGCGGCGAAGATGCCGTGCATGCGAATGCCGGGCGGCGTCGGTGGACCTTTGTCGCCGTCGTTGAATATCGACTTGAGCAAGTCCGTCTGCATGGTCTGAACGCCGACACGGGCTCCCTTCGTGGAAAGGTTTTGCGCGGGGCAGGTGGCTTTTCGGTTAGCGAAGTTGGCATGCCCGGTATTGGCAGTGCGAGAGACGCGGTGGCCGTATTCATCGAAGACTGGCCCGATCGCAGTATTGGCTTCCACGTGGTTTCCGGCCGAATCTCGCAACCCACTGTCGTATCCACTAACAATCACGCCGTCAATCGTGACCGGGCCTGGGCCGGACATGGTGGTTCCGTCGGGACCGAGCGTGAGCACCAGGGGCTTGGGCGTGGTATCGATGACGATGGCGGCGCGGTTGTTCTTGAAGTCGAATGTGTAGCTATGTTGATCGGGGGCTAGGAAGGAGCAGTTCACCAGGACTCCGCCGTCGATGAAATCGAGCCGCCAGCTACCGGGTCCTTCGTACACGCCCGCGATCTCGGGTCCGGGCGCGGGTTCCTTGGCCAGGGAGGGCAGAACCTGACCGACCATCTGGCCGAATGCGCCTAGGAGCGAGTTGCCGGTACAAGTCGCCACAAGTCTTCCGGAAGAAACGCAGCGGCGTATGGCACGCTCTTCGGCGTTCTTGGGGGGCGTTGGCTGCGCGAATCCCTGCTGGGCCTGCGCCCTGCCGGGGTTGGATTGGTTCGGCTGGGGCTGGTTGAGCTGGGGGTTGGCCTTGGCGACGGCGGCGTCGTAGATTTCCTTCTGCTTCTTCTTGAAGGCTTCTTCTTGGGCGATTTCCTGCGCGGTGGGCTGCTTGCAGGTGGGGAGGAGCTTTTTAAGCGCGCCGCGGG
>JBEKHQ010000800.1:2013-3781 GCA_050012195.1 Bryobacteraceae bacterium
TTGAGGGCGGTCGGGGTGGGCCACCTGGCAGGTGGCGGTGTCGGAGAGATCGCGGATGTTGCAGCTTTCGACGTACATGCGTTCGCCGCTGCAGACATAGGTCAAGTTGAGCTTGACGTCTTGCGCGCTGGCAAGGACGGCGGGGAGCATCGCGAGGCCGAGCTTAGCGGTCAGGCGGATGTGGTTACTGCGGATCGAACGGAACGGCCCCATATTACCCTCCGGACTGGCATTTGCAATGATGCCTCACGGTTATTCAATGGTCGAGGGACGGGTTTTCTTTCGGATTCTTAGATGACCAACGGGACGCCGTCCAAGCCAAGATGCCGGTCTGTGGACCAGCAACAGCCGATGCGAGATTCCCGCATGATGGCAAGCCCGTGAGCGTCGGCCAGGGTGAGCTTCTGGTCCAAGAACTTCCTCACCAAACTGCCAGCTTTGGGAAGTTCGGATCCATCGAAGCCCCGGATTGTCAGGCTCGGTAGTGCGCCGACAAATGCAAGGAATTGGACCGCCCGATGCTGATCATACCGGCGCAGAAACCATCCATGCGCTTCAGCAATAACTAACGATGAGGTGATAAGCGGCGGTGGGCTGGAGAACAGTTGCCGGAAGAACGGATGGAAGCTGTCGGATTTATCGAGGAAAGCGATAAACGCCGATGTGTCGACGTAGCATTCATTCTTTTTGGCCATACACGATCTCGTCCACGGTTTGGCTCGATCTAGGGTCACCACTTTCCACGAAACCGGCGTATTTCATCCAGCGACCTTTACCCCGTGGAGGAAGCGCCTCACGAATGGCGCGCCGAACGAATTCGGCGACGGATATGCCAAGTGTCTGCGCCTCTTTCTTGGCGACAGAGTATTCGTCTTCATCAAGGCTGATTTGCGTACGGATCATGTTATCATCACCTCACTCACATGATAACACCTACCGCTTCGAGTTCGACACGCTTGCAAACCGGCTGTCCTAGACCGGCTAGCGTCGATGCGTGTTATCCTCGCGCGGATATTCCTCACAAGCCCAAGACATTCCCGCGACAAGCTAAAGCATGTCCCACGTGATAGAATCGAGTTGTAACGTTCCCTCCTAAATTGATGTCCGCACAACCCGATCTTTCTAAGCTGAGTGTCGGCCAGTTCGCCGAAAGGTTCCGCGGGGAAATGATTCCGCTCAGCAACACATTTTCCTACTTCTGCGCTTCGGTTCCGCTGAGCGAAGAGGATCTCAAGGAATATCTGGAAGAACCCATCGCCGCGCTGCCGCCGCTGATTTCCGCGCTGCTTCCAAAAGTCTCCATCATGCTGGTGCCGTACTTGGAACGAGGAGACGGCAAGGAAAAAGGCAACGTCCGCGGGGACGAATTCGTCTGCACCGAGAAACCGCCCGAGAATCGGCTGTCCTGGGCCACTCACGTTCGGTTCGACACCGAGGAAGTGCTGGTCTTCGCGCTGAAGGACCAGGAAGTTTCCGAGTATCACTATCGCTTCTACCATACGCTGGCGAACCTGGCAGCCAACTCCTGGTCCGACGAGGCGCAAGCGAAATATTTGGCGTTGCTGCGCGAGGAACTGCGCGCGAACGTGCACGGCGAGGTGGATGAAGAGAGCTGGCAAGCCAAGCAAGGCCTGCTGCGGCGACAGAACGGCGTTCGAAAGGAAACCAAGGTTTTCCGCGACTACGCCCGCCAGTCGTTTGTCGATACGCTGACGCTTTATCTGCATGGGATCTGTTGCGACATCGATGTCGAGACCGGACCGCGGCA
>JBEKHQ010000801.1:0-2555 GCA_050012195.1 Bryobacteraceae bacterium
GTTTCCGATGAATCAGTCAAGTCTACCCGATCAAAGGGGAGGACACGCTTCCAGAGCGGGTATTCGACGTAAAATCGTTATGGCATACCTCGGTGCGCACATCATGGCCCTCCGTTCGATGAGAGAGACGCGCTTTACGCAATGCCCGCGGGTTCTGGGCGCGCTTCTTCTCATCGCTTCCGCGCGCGTCGAGGCCGCTGATTTACGGAAGGAGACCGTGGCTGCGTTCGATCACTATGTCGCCGACGTGGAGGCTCGCCTGGAACGCCGCTGGCATGGGGACGGTTTTCTGTGGTCCGACAATCCGGCGCGACGCGATCTGTTGGCGCGAGGCGGTCCGATCGTCGAACCCGTCGAAGGTAACGGGAACATCGAGATCAAGGGCGGTCTGATTCAGGACTGGACCGGCGCGATTTTCATCCCGTCGGCGAATCTGGCGAGCGTCCTGGCGGTTGCGCAGGACTATCCGCACCACAGCGAAATCTACAAGCCCGAAATCGCCAGCGCCCTGGTGCGCTCTCATACCGGGAACGATTTTGCGGTGTACATGCGGATCGTGAAATCCAAGCTGTTTCTGTCGGACGTGTTAAACACCGAGCACGAAATACACTTTGTGCCCGTGGATGCGAAACGGGAGTACAGCCGAGGCTACAGCACGCGGATCGCGGAGGTGAGCAATCCGGGCAAACCGAATGAGCGCGAGCTGCCGGTGGGCAAGGATCGCGGCTTGATGTGGCGGATGTACGGCTATTGGTTTTACGAAGAAAGAGACGGCGGAGTGGTAGTAGAGTGCGAGTCGGTCACGCTCACGCGCGACGTTCCATTCGGCATGGGGAAATTGCTGTCGCCGATTATCCACGGATTACCGGCCGAATCCCTGCGCAGAGGTTTGGAGTCGACGCGCAATGCGGTATTGAGTTCTCCCAGGCTAGTTGCGCCGAGCGCCGATTTGAAGCGGTAAGTTTTATCGCCCGGATTGCAGTTCCCTGCTCACGCGTTCGGCCTGTTCCATAACGCGCAGGGTGTTCTCGCCGAGAATTTTCCGGATGTCGCTATCGGAATAGCCTTTGCGCAGCAGCGCCTCGGTGATTTTCGGCAGCTTGGAGCAATCTTCCAGGCCGTCGGGCATGTCGGCGCCGTCAAAATCGGAACCTAGGCCGACATGATCGGCGCCAACCAGTTTTACGGCGTGATCGATGTGGTCGATGACTCGTTCCCAACTGACGTGCGGCAGTTTTCCCTCCGCGGTCAACTTCTGTTGCAGCGCGGCCATCTCGCGCGAGATGCAAGCCTCATCGTTATTACAGCGCTTAGTGACTTCGCTCATGTGCTCCGCGACGCCGCCGGTTTCTTTGTCGTAGGCATCTTTATAGGCCTGATCGATGAAGCTCTTTTCGTAATTGATTTGGATGACGCCGCCCTTGGCAGCCAGCGCCTTGATCATGTCGTCGCTCATGTCGCGCACGTGGTTGCACAGCGCGCGGCAGGACGAGTGCGAGGCGATCAGCGGCGCTTTGCTTACCTCAAGCGCGTCGTAAAACGTCTTATCGCTGACGTGGGAAATGTCCGCGAGAACGCCTTGACGATTCATTTCGCGGACGATGTCCTTGCCGAAGTCGGTGAGTCCGTTGTGGGCGGGCTTGTCGGTGGACGAGTCCGCCCATTCGTCGTTGTAAAAGTGAGTTAGGGTCATGTAGCGCACGCCGAGATCGGCGAATATGCGCAGCACGCGGATGTCGTTGCCGATCATATGGCCGCCTTCTACGCCCATCAGCGCGGCGATTTTGCCTTGCGCGTGAGCGCGCCGAACGTCGTCGGCGGTGCGCGCCAGCACCATGTCCTTCGAGTATTTCTTGACGTTTTCGCGAACGGCGTCTATCTGGTCGAGGGCTTTTTGGACGGCGGCCGGGCCGGTGATGCGCCCGTCGATCCAGATGGAGAAGAAGATGGCGTTCATTCCGCCTTCTCGCATGCGAGGGATGTCGACGTGACCGCTGGGGTTCTGCTTGCCCAGATCGAAGTCCTTCGTGAAGAAGCGCTGGGTGGTGTCGTCGTGCGTGTCCAGCACGATGGAACTGAAGTGCAGCTTATGCGCGCGCTCGGAAATATCGTCGGCGGCTGCGGATCGGGTCAGGATGGTCGCGGCGGTCAAGCCGGAGATGGCGTATAAAACGAGGACGCGGGTGAGGCGCATTCTTCCTCCAGTTTGGCTATTGTACACGGTCGCGATCAGTCCGCTTGAGGGGCGGCGCTAGCGGTGGACTGGAGTCGGGCGCCCGGTTTGCCGATGAACTAACGTGGAAACTCCGCCCACCATCGTCCTCTGTTTCATCCTTGCGATCGTAATCGGCTACTTCACTGGCAGAACCATTCGCATTGGCGATCGCTCGGATCCAGAATAGTCAGGCGTCATGCTCGCCGGAGCGCGTGGTAAACCACCAGGACGACAACCGCCCCGACTACTGCGACCAGCAGGCTGTAGAGATTGAGACCGGAGACGCCGCTCGCCCCGAAGGTCCGGAACAGCCACCCGCCGACGATCGAACCGATGATCC
>JBEKHQ010000802.1:0-2575 GCA_050012195.1 Bryobacteraceae bacterium
GCAGGCTGCGGTGCTGCTTGGGTTTCATCTGCCGGGAGATGGCTTGTAACTTCTGGCGGAACTGCTGGCTCTTGCGGTAGTGTTTTTCGATCTCGGCGATTTTGGCGAGCAGATCGTCGTGTTGCGCGCTGAAATCTTCGTC
Organism: Bryobacteraceae bacterium; assembly: GCA_050012195.1. Lineage (GTDB taxonomy): Bacteria > Acidobacteriota > Terriglobia > Bryobacterales > Bryobacteraceae > Palsa-89. The sequence goes on from JBEKHQ010000802.1 coordinate 143, forward strand.
GCTGATGACGAACTCGGGGAGCACCAGAACGTCCCGGACCAGCGCTGTTCCGCGCTGCACGTCCTCGCCCAATTGAAGGATCTCGCGAATCACTAGCGGCGAACGTGAAAGCGCTTTGCGAACCGCCCACTGACCGCGCTCGTTGCGCTTGGCAAGTTCGATTTCGCCCTCGCGGGTGAGCAGCGGAACCGTGCCCATCTCGCGCAGGTACATGCGCACCGGGTCGTTGGTTTTGTCGCCGGTCTCCTGGGCCAGTTCCAGGTCGCCGAAATCCTCGGCCTCGTCCTTCTTCTCGAAGTCGAGCTTGGGTTCCTCGAGAATCTCGACGCCGGCGGTGTCCAGATCCGTCAGCAGATCTTCAAACTCGCGGCCCGATGGAAAGTCTTCCGCGATCAGATCGTTGACTTCATCGTAGAGGGCGAACCCTTTTTCTTTGCCCACTTCCATGAGTTGCTTTAGCCGTCCGTACTTTTCATCCGTAGCCACTGGCACCCTTTAACCAGCGATGTCTGGACCCTGATTCACTCTAGTGTACACCATACCTGATTCACTCTCCGGCCCCCGATAAGTCAGAAATTGAGGCTTTCATTGCACGCTCGAACTCGCGGCGCGCGACCTGCGATCGAGTTCCTCGGCCAGCCGCATGACCTCCGCGACATTCCCCTCCCGTTCCGCCGTTTTGATCCGCGCACGCAGTGCCGCGACCTCGGACTTAGGGTCCTGCGCCTTCAGGCTTCTTAAGCATGCCAAGGCCTGTTCGCGGGCCTTGTCCTCCTCCATCACTTCATCGGCGAAAATTACAGTGGACAATAGGTCCCGGTCGGAGTCGGAAAGACGCCCCTCTAGATCGGTGAACCGGAACGCCCCCCCCTCTTCCGACATCGCAAAAATCGCCTTAAGTACCTGTTTCGTCACGAAACGATCCACCACGGCCATTTGCCGCAAGTGTGGGATGACTTCCACTCGCGCGGCTTCGCTGGCCAAAAGCGAATTGAGCAGCAGCCGCTCATTCGGCGGCACTTCCGGTCTTCGACCCGCCGCGCGCCGCTCCGCCGCGCCCTTGCTGAAGTAGTCGCGCACCAATTTCTCATCAACTCCCAGATAGCTGGCGACGTCGTTCGCCACGGCGAACCGTTCCAGCCGGTCGGAAATCCTTTGGATGGGCGGTGCGACGAATTTGAAGGCCTGCAGTCTGCCTTCCACCGCGCTCATGTCGAATTTCTTGCGGGCGCGATCCGCCAGCCAGTGGAAATAGCTGGGCGATTTATCGAGCCGATTGCGATACGCCTCGGCGCCGGCCTGCTTCACGTATTCGTCCGGGTCCAGATCGCCTTCGAGCTCGAGTACGCGGACTCGAAGGTTTTCGTCCAGCAGCATTTGGATAGAGCGCTCGGCCGCATTGGCGCCCGCCGCGTCGGGATATCGCATCCATATAGCCTTCCACCAGCACAGTGTAGTCGGATTTCCGCGCGGCATCCTTGGCGCGGTGGAGATTGTAGAGCACGTAGCTCTTGTGATACAACACCGTCTCGGGCGAATTGAGGTACTTCGGTTCGTCGCCTGGCCGCAACGCGCGCCCCCCGAAACCGATCACTTTACCCGACTCGTTGTGGATCGGAAACATCAACCTGCCTCGAAACCGGTCGAAAAATCCGCTGCCATCCTGGCGTTTCATCACCAGTCCCGACGGCTCCAATTGATCGCCCGCGAAACGCGCTTCGAGCTGGCGAATCAACTGGCTGCCGGAAGCATCGGAAAGCCCGAGACCGAACTCGGCCATCTGTTCCGGTGTGACGCCGCGCTTGGCGAGATAGTTGCGAGCTTCCGTCCCCCCCGGCGCATGCAGATTCTTTTGGAACAGGACCGCGGCGATCTCGTGCATTTCCGTCAGCGCGGCGCGCAGCTTGGAATCGGGATCGGAATATTCGCGCTTCGGCATGGCGATGCCGTTGCGTTCCGCCAGCAGCTTCAGCGCCTCGACGAAGCTGATGCGCTCGATCTCCATCACGAACTTCAGAACATCTCCGCCGATCTGACAACCGAAGCACTTAAAGAACTGATGGCTCGCGTGCACGGAGAACGACGGCGATTTTTCGGTGTGGAACGGGCACAGCCCTACATAGCGCGGCGAGCTGCCCACTCGCTTCAGACGCACGTATTCTCCGATGGTCTTAACGATGTCCACCGAAGACTTGAGTTGCTCGACGAAATCCATGGCGACTGACGACGGGGGAGTGCTTTCATAGTGACACACTGGAAGTGAAAGCGGATGACGGTTCCCGATCCCGAGGTGATCGAAGTTTCCGGATTCGACGACGCGATCTCCGCGCTCCCGAACACGGACGCGGTGTTTCTGGTTTGGGCCGGTGATCGCTCGGCCTACCTGGCCAAGACCGGCATGCTGAAGCGCCGTCTGCTGCGCATTCTGCGGAC
>JBEKHQ010000803.1:0-2723 GCA_050012195.1 Bryobacteraceae bacterium
ACCTGGTGGGCGCGAGCATTCGTAAAGTGTCTCCCAGCGGCATTGTGACCAGGTTCGCCGGAACGGGAATCCCGGGAAACTCCGGCGACGATGGAAAGGCTACAGCGGCAGCCGTCTATTCCGACGGAAATCTGGTTGCGGACAAACTGGGGAATCTGTATTTTGTCAACTTCGGCGCCAGCAGCAGTGCGTCGGGGATCACCATCCGCAAAATCGACACGAACGGTATGATCTCTACGGTCGCTGGAGGCGGCACGGCGCCGATCGCGTCCGGCGTCGCCGCGACCAGCGTCGCTTTGAATGTTACTTCCAACGTCCTCGCGGTGGGCTCCACCGGCGACCTGTATTTCGGTTACCGGGACTCGCTCGGCGGTCGAATTCTGAAAATCGATCTCTCTCAAAAAATCACCCTGATCGCCGGCGGCGGATCGCTTGGCACCGCTGTCGACGGCACGCCCGCCTTGGGCGCAACACTGACCGAAATCACAACGCTGGCCGTGGATAGCGTGGGGAGGCTGTACTTCGGACAAGGCATTCTACGCACCATCAACTCTCAAGGTCTGCTCGCGACCGTTCCGATCAACACCCAGTTCGACTATCCCGACGACCTGATCATCGATGGCTCCGGAAACCTGATTTTTGCGTATAACTTCAACGCCGCAGGTGGAGAGATCTTCGTGCTGGACCCGACTGGAGATCTGACGCAGATTGCGGGGCCGCCGGCTACGGCCAACACGTCGGGCTCGGCCGGGGACGGCGGCGATGCGTTGCATGCCAGCTTTAACGGGATCTCCGGAATGACGCTGGATCCATCGGGAAATATTTATGTCGCGGACGGCCAAGTGCTGGTTCGCAAGCTGGCGCCCTATAATCCGAGCGACCCGCCGCCGTTCCTGAGCGCAGGCGGCGTGGTCGGCGCGGGCGGGAGCGTTCCCCCGGTGCAGGCGGTTTCCGCAGGCGGTGAGGTGAGCGTCTTCGGAGCCAACTTCTTCCCCGCCGGCACGTCTCACGTCGCGCACAATTCGGATCTGGTGAATGGCAAGGTTCCCACCAACCTGGTGGGCGTATGCGTGAACTTCGGAACTCTCCCGGCGGCGATACTGGCCGTGTATCCGACGCAGATTAACTTGCAGGTCGGGGCGCTGCCGGTAGGGGCGGCGACGGTTCAGGTTACGGTGAATTGCGGAGCGTCCGACGCGGTGGCCAGCAATATCGGAGGCGTCGTAGTCGAGACGGCGTCGCCGGAGTTTTACTCTTTCCTGCCGAGCCCGACCGGAAATAATGCCGTCGCGGCGATCACCTTGCCCAGCGGGACATACGTGGGACCGCCGGGGCTGATCGCGGGCGCCACGTTTGCTCCGGTGGCAGCCGGAGCGGTCGTGCAGGCCTACGGCACCGGATGGGGCGCCACCACACCATCCTTCGGATTAGGTGTGCTTCCGGGAGCGGCGGGGAACGGCGAGCATTCTGTATGCCGGAATCTCGCCGTGCTGCGCGGGATTTTATCAGATCGACTTCACGGTTCCTTCGGACACGCCCAGTGGCAATCAGTCCCTGGTGATCACCGTCGCGGGAGAGGCGTCGCCGCCGGGGGCTTATATCGCCGTGCGGTGAAACAAGTCGATTCGGAGCGGTTCCGTGCTGGTAGGTTACTTTCGTGTGGCCGAAGCGAGACCGTTGACCATTAGTCTCCGGTCGGCAACACCTTTCGGCACGATTCGCTGTCTGTCCTACGAAGGCGTGCATAGTAAGACTGACGTGCATGCCTACATTCGCGAAATGGAGCAATCGGAATGAACGTTACTGTCACGGGCGCAAGCGGCTTTCTCGGCGGCGCGCTGATCGCGAGCCTGCTCGAGAACGGGCACAAAGTGTGGGTGCTCGGGCGGAAGCGGCCGCAGAGCGCTCCCGCCTCGGTCGAGTTTTCGAAATGGAGCGCGGATGCGGAGCCGCCGCCTGAAAGTCTGGCCCAGGCGGACGCGGTGATTCATCTGGCCGGCGAGCCGGTGGCGCAGCGCTGGAACGCCGAAGTGAAGGCGCGCATTCGAAGCAGCCGCGTGGATGGGACGCGCCACTTGGTGAACGCGCTGGCCAATCAGTCGCGCCGGCCGAAAGTGCTGGTCTCCGCATCCGCGATTGGAGTTTACGGATCGCGCGGCGATGAGATCCTGACCGAGGCCTCGGCGCCGGGTTCGGATTTTCTCGCGAGAGTGAGCATCGCTTGGGAGCAAGCGGCCCTAGTCGCGGAGCCGCTAGGAATCCGAGTGGTCTTGCTCCGGACCGGCGTGGTGCTCGGCAAAGGCGGCGCGCTCGAGAAAATGCTTCCGCCGTTCCGATTGGGCGTGGGCGGGAGGATCGGCGGCGGCCGGCAATGGATGTCCTGGATTCACATCGAGGACGAGATTCGTCAGATTCTGTTTGCGCTCGAACAGCCGCAGGTTCGCGGGCCGCTGAACGCAACGGCGCCCAATCCTACGAGGAACGCCGAGTTAACGCGCGAACTCGCATCCGTTCTGCATCGGCCGGCGGTTTTTCCAGTACCCGAGATCGCGCTAAGGCTTCTTTTCGGCGAAATGTCGGAGGTTCTTCTCGCCAGCCAGAGAGTGCTGCCGCAAGCCACTCAATCGGCGGGTTTCGAGTTCAAATATCCCGAACTGGGGCCGGCGTTGCGGCAGATCCTAACGGCTGATTAGTAGAATCGAGATATGAGCACGACCACGACG